>JBHELL010000277.1:0-4820 GCA_046263075.1 Actinomycetota bacterium
ATCCGGCGTGCAACCCGTACTTGGCGTTCGCCGTTCTCCTAGCCGCCGGCCTGCAAGGGATCTCGGACAACGAAGAGCTCCCGCCGGAGGCGACCGAGGATATCTACTCGATGAGCGACGCAGAGCGACGAGCCGCCGGCATCGAAGCGTTGCCGGAGAACCTGTCCGAGGCGATCGGCGGCATGGAAAGGTCGTCGTTGATGCGTGAGACGCTCGGCGACCACGTCTTCGAGTGGTTCATACGAAACAAGCGCGCGGAGTGGAGCGCGTACAAGGCCTACGTCAGCCCCTGGGAGCTCGAACGCTCGCTCCCGATCCTCTAGGCACGCCTTCCGAACCGGAACAGGGCGCGCAAGCGCCTCTTCCTGCTCAGCGTGTCGCCGATCGCGCGGCGCGCCTCTGACGCTGCCCGCGCCGCCGCTTCGGTCGAGTTGCCGTTCGGCGGCGCCCACAACGCCTTCTCGACCATCAGGCCGAGCGCGGCGAGCGGCTCGGCGGCGGTAGGGAACGACGCGCCGAGCCGCGATGAAAGCTCGGCCGGCGTTTCGCCGGGCGCGCGCGGATGCCCCGCAGCCGCGCACCACTCCAAGAAGTCGACGTAGTGCAACGTGATCCCGTCGCGCGGCGTGCGCGCGCGCGCGAAGCGCGTCCTTCGGCGCAACCCGAGCCCGAGCAAGAACAACATCGGCAGCATCACGACGGCGACGGGCAGCGCCAGCCACCACACCCACCCGGCCGGCGAGACTGCCGGCGTTTCCGTCGCTTCGTCAGAGCGTCGAGGTGACGGCAACGCCGACGGGGATGCGCGTCTGGACGGCGTCGGCGTCAGGTTCGGGAACGGGGTCGACTGGGACGACCCGGGTGCGCGCGGCAGCGTGTAGGAGGGCGGAAGCGCCACGTGCGCGCGCGGGGTCGGCTCGAAGGCGACCCAGCCGGATTGCGGGAAGTAGATCTCGACCCACGAATGCGCGAACCGGGTCGACACGACATAGGAGCGCGTCCGCGTGTCGAATTGGCCGGGGGCGAACCCGATCGCGATACGTGACGGGATGCCAAGCGTTCGCGCGAGCACTGCCATCGATGCTGCGAACTGTTCGCAATACCCACGCTTCACGCGCGTGAGGAAGTCCAGGATGTCGCTGAAGCTGTGGTGCGCGGCGACCTTCTCGTCGTACGTGAAGGAGCGCAAGTAGTTCTGCAGTCTGACCGCCTTCTCGAACGGGTTCGCGGCATCGCCCACGATCTGTTCGGCAAGCGGTCTCAGTCGCGTTCCTTCGTTCTTCGGCAGCTGGAGGTACGGCCGCAGGGTGCCGTCGTCGTAGGACACGGCAACATCGAGGATGTCGGGGGTCGGCGAGGGCACCGAGGACGTGACGGAGTATCGCGTTCCGCGTTTCGAGCCGCCCGGCGTCAACAACGTGCCTGTTCCCGTCTCCATGGTCGTGCCGTCCGGACCGCTGAATGCGACCGGCTCGAACGGAGCCGGGATCCACGGACCGCCGAGCGACTCGATCTGATACGTCGCTTCGACGGTCGCCGTCGGCGCCGGCGGCTCCTCCGTTCCGAAGGCGGTCGTTTGCTCGCCGAACGCGCGATGCGAGAACCGGTCGCCGTCGAAGTACTCGACGGTGGCGAGGCGGTGATACGTCGGCTGCGTCTCCCGAACGACGAACAGGAGAACCTCGTTCCTGCTGTTGAGCGTCGGCCGGATCGCCACGAACGGATTGAACGTGACGGGCCCTGCCCCGCGTCCGGTCAGAACCGGCCGCTTGCCGTAACCGGGAACGCTCGGCGCGAGCGTGACGCAGATCGTCGCCGCGATCGTCGCGATCGCCAACGCGTGCCACCACTTCCAGCCGGCGCGCACGCCCCGGTTGCCGAACGATCGGACCCGTCGTTGCTCCTTGACGTACACGAGCATCGCCGATGCGATCAGGAACAAACCCGCGTCGAGCCACAATCGCCGGCTGCGCGTCAACGAACCTGCGATGAGGAAGAGGGGTAGCGCGCTCCCCGTCGCCAGTAGGGGGTTCTCGAGCGAGATCGCAGACGCATCGACGAGCCACGTCGTCAACCAAACCCCGGCCGCCACATACAACATGATGGATGGGAGTGGATCGACCGGCGGCGCGTCGTTGTAGATGTGTCGCGCGCCGTCACGGACGGCGACGCCGATCGCGTGCAGTGTGTGTCCGCTCGGGAAGATGCCGGCGAGCGTGGACGGGAAGAAGCGCACGGAGAGGAACCACAACAGGGCGACGAGCGACAAGAACCACCCCAGCGCCGCCGGTAGTCGCAAGCGGCGTGCGCCCCACGAGACGAGCATGCTCAGCGCGATCGAAACGAACACGACGCCGCCGAGCCCTGCTCGGAAGAGCCGGGTGAGCGGAACCGACGCTGCGGCTACGAGCGCAACGACGGCGGGCTCGGCCGGGATGTCCCGGACGCGAGGAGTGCTTGCCATACGCTCCCGATCTGATCGGATGCACCTGCAACCGCGACGCGCCAGCCGGCGCGGGTAAGTGAACGGTCGCACTCGGCGATGCGTTGATCCGCGACCGCACGCTGTCGCGGCGAGCCGCCGAGGAACGACGCCGTGTCGAGCAGGATGACTCCGCACCACTCGTACGTCGAACGAAGACGGGCGAGGGATGGGATCATCTCCGTCGACGGAGGCGTCATCAACGCCACGAGTGCGCCGCCTGCTCCCGCATGCCCGCCCGTGCGCTTGATCGCCGGCGCGAACGTGCGAACCGGCGAGCGCTCGAGCGTTGCGAGCGCGGAGAGCAATGGGTCGACCGCTTCTCTCCCCCAGCGCGCGCCGCTCGGTCCGGCTTCCGCCGTCGCGAGCCGGAGTGCGAAGCCTTGGTTGCCGAGCTCCCACACGATGGATGCCGCAGCCGACACCGCATACTCGATGCTCGATCCCGCTCGGCTTTCGACGTGTTCGATCGAGCGGTTGTCGATCAGGATCGTCGCGCGCGGGAACGGACGGACCTCGTCCTGACGGATCATGAGCTCTCCACGCTTCGCGGTGGAGCGCCAATGGATCTTGCGGAGGTCGTCGCCGTCTCGCCACTCGCGAACGCCGTAGAACTCATCGCCGGCGCTCGCGATGTGATGCATGATCGACCTGCCGCCGCCGCCGCGCGGCTGCGGTGGTGCTTGCTCGTGCAAGACGACGACCCGCGGATAGACCGTTATGACCGCCGGGTCGCCGACGCTTCGCGTGACGGCCGCCAATCCGAACGGGTCGACGAGCCGCGCGCGCAACGGTCCGATCGAATACCGGCCGCGCGCGTTCGCTCGGCGTGTGGCGACGACGGTCGTTTGCTGCGACGACGCGAGCGAAGGAACCGGGAACCGCATCGACCCACTCAGGACCGTAGGCGCTTCATCGTCGAGCTCGATCGGGGGGCTGCGTCGCGACGCAAGATTGTGCACCGTCACCGACACGCGTACCTCGTGTCCGGCGAAGACGCGGCGGGGCCCGATCGTTCGGTCGAACCGGAGCGAATGCTTCCCCCACCGGACCGATGCGACACACACGAGCGGGAACACGAGACAAGCCGTTGCGAGCACGTACAGCTCGCCGATCGATCCCAACCGCGACAGGATGTACAGCACGAAGGAGGACACGAGGAGCGCGCGTCCACGTTGTGTCGGCACGGTCAGCTCTTGATCGGGATCGGAACGCGCTCGAGCAAGTCGCGCAACACGTCGTCCACGCCGCGGCCGTTCATCTCCAACTCGGGCGCAGCCATCAACCGATGGCCGAGCACCGATCGCGCAAGCGCCTTCACATCGTCCGGCGTTGCGTAGTTCCGACCCACGCTCGCAGCGCGCACGCGCGCAGCGCGCAGGAGCGCGAGTGCTGCGCGCGGACTCGCGCCCAATGAGAGCTCGGCGACGTCGCGCGTCGATCCGACGAGCGTGACGATGTACGAGTTGATGCCTTCGTCGACGTGCACACCGCGCGCTGCGTCGATCATCCCGCGCACCGACTTCGCGTTGCAGATTGCGCCGATGTCGTCCAGCGCGTTGTGCTGCGAGTGACGGTGGAGCATCTCGATCTCCGACTCGGCAGAGGGGTAGCCAAGCCAGATCCGCATGAGGAACCGATCGAGCTGTGCGAACGGCAGCGGGTAAGTCCCCTCGTGCTCGATGGGGTTCTGCGTCGCGATGACCATGAATGGGTCGGGCAGGGCATACGTCGAGCCCTCCGCCGTGACCTGGCGTTCCTCCATCGCTTCGAGCAGCGCGGATTGCGTCTTGGGAGATGCGCGGTTTATCTCATCGCCGAGCACGACATTGGCGAAGACCGCCCCCGGATGGAACTCGAAATCGTGGTTCTCCTGATTGAACACCGTCGCGCCGGTCACGTCCGTCGGCAAAAGGTCGGGCGTGAACTGGATCCGCCGCCAGTCGCTGCCGATCGTGCGCGCGATCGCTTTCGCAAGAAGCGTCTTGCCGACGCCGGGCACGTCCTCGATGAGGAGATGTCCTTCGGCCAGCAGACACACGAGCGCGAGGCGGATCTGCTCGTCTTTCCCTTGGATCACGCGGCCGATGTTCTCGACGATACGCTCGAACATCGAAGCGAAATCGCCGTTGCGAGAGGTTGTCTTCCGTTGAGCCACCGTGGCCACGAGGGTACCGTCCCTTCTGCGTCGTCGCTACCGGTGTTCTCGTTCTAGCCGTCTCGAAGACCGCTTGGGAAGGGCCGTTTGGACCGCGCCGGGCCAGGAACGCAGCGATCCCGCGATCATGGTCGCGCGTCGAGCCGCTGCTGCAGTGATCGTCGGGGACGACGTTAGCTG
>JBHELL010000278.1:0-4585 GCA_046263075.1 Actinomycetota bacterium
ATCCAGCTCTACATGATCCACAACGCGACGCCGACGACGAAGGTCGTGTTCATCACGTACGAGATCGACTACATCCCCGCCAAAACGGCGCACGCGATCGGCATCAAGAACACGAAGACGATCTGGATGGACGCCGGCGGCAGCTGCAACTGGAAGACGACGACCGGTGCTACGGGCTCGTCGTTGGGCTGTTACACGTACGGACAAGGCGTCAACCCGATCTTCAACGCGCAGCGCGGGTTCGGTCATGCCGATGACGGCGCGTTCCACGGCCTGAACGATCCGAGCATTAACCCAAGCCCGTTCAGTATCGCCAACAATGGCGGAACTTCAGCGAAGGTCTGCGATTACCCGCTCGAGAATTGCGCGTTGTTCAACTCCGGCAACGGGATCAGCGCGCAGCAAGGTAAGGCGGTCACGGGAACGAAGGTGCTCGGCATGGGCATCAACATCGCGGGCGATCACTTCGGCCCGTGTCCTGCCGAGGCCTATGCGGCCGACAGCACGCTGAAACCGGGCACGAATTGCGGCGTCATCGTCGTCATGGGAGGCCACCTGCATCCGGGCGGACTTCGGGATGAGGTGAGCCTCGTCGCGGGCCCGAACCATACGGTGCCCGAGAAGACGATCCGACCGATCCACATCTCCGACGCCGTGTACTGGGACCACAACAACCCGTCGTTCGCAGGTGGTGCGCCGACGTCGTGGGACGTTTCCATGACCGGCACGATCGGACGTCCTGCGGGGAACGGTCTGGCGAAGGACTCGTGGCGCATCCTCGTCGCGCAAGGCGACTCGTTGTTGCTGAACGGCGAGTACGACACCGAAGACGGGTCGAGCTACGACCAGATGGGCATCGTGATGGCCTGGATGTATCCGGGCTACGACCCGGCGGCGATCGATCCGTTCGCGGCGAGCACGAGGCTCGACGCGGGATGGGCGACGGGACCGACGTTCCCCGTTCTGCCGCCGCACGATGCGACGCATCTGTTGCCCGGAACGCAAGCGACGTGCACGCCCGGTACCGATGGCACGGGTGTGACGACGTTGTGCCTGCGCGGCAACGTGACGCACGGAAGCATGACGTCACGCGAAGATCACTGGGACTGCAGCAACCCGGCGGACCCTGTTGACCCGGCGGGCCCGTGTCCCGCGTTGCCGAGCCTCCGCCGCCCGCTCCTGTCGACGACCATCACCATGCAAGGGTTCACGTACGGCGAGCTCGACCTGCACGTGGCGCAGTCCCTCGGCATCCCGCAGGTGCCGGTCGGCACGAAGCTCACCTTCGTCAACCCCGACATGTCAGGCCTCATCTGGCACACGGTGACGAGATGTCCGGCGCCTTGCACGGGAACGACGAGCGCCAACTACCCGTATACCAACGGCGGGACGGCATCGGAGAACCCCGATCAGCTCATCACCGGGGTGACGTCGATGGACTTCGACTCGACGATCCTATGTGTCGGCCTGGGTTGTGCACCGGTCGACACGTCGTGGACGTTCGCGCCGAGCCGTCCGGGGATCTACACCTTCTGGTGCAGGATCCACCCGGATATGCGGGGCGTCTTCCAAGCGACATAGACCGACCGAAAGGCCCGGCGTGAACCGCCGGGCCTTTCCATTTCCGTCCGACCGGAAGGATTCGCGCCCGCGCGCGCGAAGTCTTCGGGAAGATCCACCCCCGACCGGAGAAACAGGATGTTTCGACCGTCCCGTCTCATCGCAGCCGCAGTCGCCCTCATGGCGCTAGCGGCGCCCGTCCAGTCGCGCGCCGGCCTGCCTTTGGCGATCGAGGAGACATCGCCGCCGGCCGCGGAGTTCGCGCAAGGTTCCGGCAACTTCACGACCGGTTACAGCATGCCGTTGATCGTCGTGAGTCAAGACGGTGCGATCGATTACACGAACCTGGATCCGCTCGCGGAACACGATGTTCTTTCCGTCGCGCGGACCACCAACCCGGCCGTTTGGGACGCGCGGTACTGCAACGGTTTGAAGCCGCTCGGCTGGAAAACCGGCGACCCGCTTCCGCCGTGTCCGCTGTTCGAGTCGTGGACCGGGTCTGCGACGCTCACGCCGGTCGCGGTGAAGGCGCCGGTGCTCATCCAGACGCAAGACGGAACACCGAAGCTCGACATCACGAAGAGCGATCTCAGCAACGCGTACCCCTTCTATTGCTCCGCGCACCTCAACATGCGCGGCCTCATCGTCGTTCTTCCGCCGAACGGTTCACCCCACCCGTAGGAGGCACCATGAAGCGTGTCACTCGATCCGTTCTAGCGGCGAGCCTCGTGCTCGCATCGATCGCGATGGCTGCGCGCGCGGATGTGAGCGGGTGCGCCGGCACTTCTGCAGGCGGCGATTGGCGCGCCTACGGACAGGATCTATCGAACTCGCGCAACCAGCCGGCGGAACACACGATCGGCACCGCGACCGTCTCGAACCTGAAGCCGGCACTCTGGCACGTCGACGGATCGCTGCTCGGCGGCGGGTCGTTCAGCAACACGCCGCTCGTCGCGGACGGGTGTCTCTACGTTGCGACGGGGAGCGGAACCGTCGCATCCTTCAACGCGGACTCGGGGATCCTGAACTGGAAGCGCTCCTTCAGCGGCAACGGCAGCACACTCGCGGCGAACACGATCACGGGATCACCGGCCGTCGGTGGGGGGCGTGTCTTCGCGGCGATCGGGAACTCGAACGCCCCAACCATGGGCGGATGGTCATACGACGTCGCCGTCTGGCAAGACACAGGCTTACCGGCGTGGCCGAACGAGACAGGCTGGGGAGCGACGACGGGCGACACGGGCACGGTGCTCGACACGACGCCCGGCGCTTTCGTCGCGTCGAGCCCCGTTTGGTACAACCCGGATCCCGTTCACTACCCGGACGGGCTCGTTTTCCAAGGCTTCATGGCCGGCGAGGCGACCGCGACGGCGCGCGGCGGGTGGGACATCATCAACGCGACCGACGGCTCGATCGTGAAGAAGAGCTACACGATCTCTGCCGACGATTACACCGCCGGCCACCGCGGTGCGTCCGTCTGGTCGACGGCGGCCGTCGACACCGCCACGAACTACATCTACGTCGGAACCGGTAACCCGGCGAGCAAAGACGAAGACGCCAACGCGAACGCGATCATCAAGATCGACGGTGATCCCGCGCGCGCAGCCACGTTCGGGACGCTCGCCGGCAGTTATCACGGATTGCCCGACAACTACGCGACCGCGGTCGATCTGTACGACCAAGCCGTGTGTCAGAACACCGGATCGGTCCGTGTGGTGTGGGGTCAGACATGCGGACAGCAGGACCTCGACTTCGGCGCAGCGCCGAACTTGATCACACTGGGCGGGCACACGTTCGTCGGCGACCTGCAGAAGGCCGGCGTCTATCACCTCGTCGACACGGCGACGATGCGATCGGTGTGGACGACGATCGTCGGAACGCCGGAGTTCCAATCGAACGCCAACTCGGCTTCGGTCGAGAACGGCCAGATCTTCACGGCCGCGTCATCGCCGAACGAGATCTGGTCGCTCAACGCGTCCGGCGGCGAGCGGCGGTGGACATCGCCGTTGCTCGACGGCGCGGGCTTCCACTACAACGAGGTCTCGACCGCGAACGGCGTCGTGTACACCGGAGACTCGACGGGCACGCTGCGCGCGCTCGACGAAGCGACGGGGCTCCCGTTGTGGGCGTCGCCGGCATCGCGAGTGCTGAACGCGCCGACCGAAGACTTCAGCAACAGCTCAGGTGTAGCGATCGCGCGCAACAAGGTTTACTGGGCGGTCGCAGGCTTCATCCTCGTCTACCAGCTTTAGGGGGCTCCACCTACGGGCTTCAGACGCCGGGACGCCGGAACGGCCGGTACGCGATGACGAAGCCGTCCGGCATCGACAGGCTCTGGTTCACCTGCGACAGCCCGACGCCGGTGCTGACATAGACGGTGTTGCGCGCGACGGTGGCTCCGCCCCATGAGAGCGGTGGGTTCTCTACCGTCGCAGGATCTCCCGTAAGCGTCGAGCCGGGCCACGGCGCGCCTGCCGCGTTCACACCCGGCAGTTGCATCGGGCGATGCAGCAACGGCAGCCCCGTCTGCGCGTCGTACGCGTCGAGGAAGCCTTTCAGGTCGACGGTGTAGAGGATGTCGTTCGCAAGCGTTACCGGCGGCCCCCAGTGCACCCCGTCGGCGATCGGAGACACCCAGTGAGGCGTCGCGTCGCTGCCGATGGAATACAGGTACCCGCCGACGGAGTGCACGCCGTAGATCGAGCACGAAGCACCCGGCGCGCGCGCGCAGTCCGTGGCCGCCGATCCGACCATCCCGCCGATCGGCGATGCTATGCCGAGCCGCACCTTCGCGATCGGTTCCATCGTTGCGGCGTCGACGAAGTGAACGACGCCGGACTTCTGTCCTTCGACGATCACTTTCCGGCCGGATGCGTCCGTGATGATGTTCGGCGTCGCACCGAAGTCCAGGTCGAGATGCACACACTCCAGCCCGTAGCCGAAGAACCCCGAGATCTGATCGATCTGATCGCACGGGACGACGTTTCCGGCCTCTTGCACGACCGACTCGATGTCTCCCTTGTAC
>JBHELL010000279.1:0-4726 GCA_046263075.1 Actinomycetota bacterium
GAGCGAACACCTCGTCCTGCGGTCTCGGTGCACGCCGAAGCTTAGGCGCCTGCGGGCACGGGCTCGCGCGCGTGTTGCCGCATGGCGGCGGCGATCACGACGACGATGCCGGCGAGCAACAGGATGTCGCCGATGCTCAACACCTGCGTCACCACGCGCAGCGGGATGACGTCCCCCAGGAAGCGGAACGTCGTCCCCGGATGCGCCTCGACGACCTTGAAGAAGCCGCCCTTGCCTGCCTCGATCGGACCGCTCTGGCCGGAGTGCTCCCATGCCCATCGTGAGAGCGGCATCCCGGCGTTGATCGCGATGACGACGAAGTTGAGTAGCCACCCGATCGCTGCGATCAGCAGCCCTGCCCTGACCCCGCCGCGCGCGCGCGCAACGTTTACGGCGAGGAAGGCGATCACGCCCACGTTCGACGCGAGCAGCAGCGCGCGCGCAGCGCCGGTGCCGCTGATCGCCGACCAGAACAACGGGATCAGGCTCACGAGCAACGCGAGCAGCAATACCCACGCCCACCGCAGATGCAGGTTCGCAAGTCCGGCGAGCCGCCCGCGCGCGATCACGCTGCCGAGGAGCCCCAGCGCGAACGCGCATGCGATCAAGGCGATCATCGCCGGCGAAGCTTACCGACGGGAAGCACGAGACCCCGGAAGGTCAGTTCTGACCATCGACCTCTCGATAGAGACGAGCCACGAGCTGGCGCGTCCGGCCGATCGTCTTGGCGATCTGCGTGAACGTCCACCCTTGATCGTCGACGAGGCATCTGATCGCGGCCGAGCGCGAACGCGCGAGCGCCGTGGAGAAACGCTGGACCGCGTTGGAGATGGAATCGCGCGTCTTCGTCGCCTCCGGGTCGATCATCGCGCCGGTGATCGAGCCGTCAGCCCGTTCCGCGCGCATGCGGCCGATGAAGGTGCCGTACGACTCGAGCTCACGGATCAGCGAGGTGCGGGCGTCTTCCAGCTCGTCGAGGTGCGCTTGGACCTGCTCTTCGCCCATGGCTCTCCCGGATGGATGTTCGGCCCAGTCAAGCGGCGAGCACTGAGCGTCCATCCTGTGTACCAGGCAGAACAGGTGATTGGGGTGCCGGAAAGGCGGTGAATCCAGAAGGAATGAACCTAGGTCTCGGTGCGGAGCGCAGCGCTGCGCGACGGGTGCCGCAGTTTCGCGAGCGCTTTCGCTTCGAGCTGGCGGATACGCTCGCGGGTCAGCCCGAACCGCTTGCCGACCTCTTCGAGCGTGAGCGGCTCTTCGCCGGTCAAGCCGAAGCGCAGCGCGAGGATCGTGCGCTCGCGTTCGGTCAGCGTCGATAGGACCTTCTCGAGCTCTTCCCGGCCGATCCCGGACAGGACGTCTTCGAACTGAACGTTCGCGGCTTCGTCCGGAACGAACTCACCGAGGGTGGCCTCGCCTGCTTCACCGACCGGCGTCTCGAGCGAGAGCAGGTTGGCAGCAAGACCTCGAAGCTCGCGGACGCGGACGAGCGGCAAACGCGCCGCGCGCGCGACCTCTTCGTCGGTCGCTTCACGTCCGAGTTGGGCTTCGAGCTCGCTGCGCGCGCGCCGCACGCGCACGAGCAGCTCGTGCACGTGCACGGGCAGACGGATCGCACGGCCGCGGTCTGCGATGCCGCGCTGGATGGCTTGGCGGATCCACCACGTCGCATAGGTCGAGAACTTGAACCCCTTGCGCCACTCGAACTTGTCGACCGCGCGCATCAAGCCGATGTTGCCTTCTTGCACGAGGTCGAGAAGCGGGATCCCGGTCGCGCGGTACCGTCTGGCGATCGACACCACGAGCCGGAGGTTCGCTTGCACCATGTCGTGCTTCGCCGCGGCACCGTCTCGCTCGGTCGCTTCGAGCTTCCTGCGCTGCGTCGCCGCGATGCCGGCTTCCTTCTGCAGACGCTTCTTCGACTTCTCGCCGTTCTCGATCCGTTTCGCGAGCTCGACCTCTTGCGCCGCAGTAAGCAGGGGATAGCGGCCTATCTCGCGCAGGTACGTCCCGAGCGCGTCGAGGTCGCCGAGCCGTTCTGCTTCCTCAGGACGAAGCGGAACCTCCTCCTCAGGTTCGGCCTCGATGTTCTCGGCCGCTTCTGCGAGAAGCTCGGCATCGTCTATATCGATGTCGTCGTCTATCGGTGGCCCTATCGGGCCGTCATCAGTGGTCACCGGTGCGATGGATCCTTCCTTCTTCTCGTCGGACGCACGGGAACAGCCCACAACACCGTGCCCGCCGTGGGCGTATTTCCGTGCGGACGCACGATGGTACGGGTCGCGCGGCCGGGATGCGATTCGCGCTGCTCAGGCCTAACATTCTGCCACTTTCTCAAATGAACGAGCGGAACGGAGCGGTTTGGTTACCGTGGGAGCAGGGCGTCGAGCTCGCCGGGCTCGGTGACGGGCAGCTTGCATGCGAAGTCCCGGCACACGAAGGCCGTCGCCGTGCCCTCCGCGGCCTCCCGTCCCGACAGGAGTGCCGGAGTATCCCCCGTTCCAACCGCGACGACCGCGTTCGGCAGGTATCGCGCGCGCACCACATCGAGGAACGGCGCCGCCGGCGAGCCGACGATCGCGATCTCGACCGCGCGGGACAGGTATCGGTCGAGTGCCCCAAGCGCCGTGCCGAAGCCCGAAGGCGAATGGACCATCGCCTCGTGGATCGTCCGAAGGAAGGACACGCCGGCTCGCTCCAGCTCGACGTCCCCGCCGAGCGCAGCGAGGCGCAACAAGACGTCTGCCGCCGACGAGTTCCCGGAAGGCATCGCGTTGTCGAACAGGTCCTTCGGCCGCACGACGATCCGATCAGCGTCGGAACCCGTATCGAAGAACCCGCCGCCGCCGGCATCGGAGAACAGATCGAGCATCGCGCGCGCGAGGCTCGACGCGCGTTCATACCATTCGACGTCGTGATCGGTTTCGTAGAGCGTCAGCATCGCGTCGGCCATGTTCGCGTGGTCGTCGAGGAAACCCCTCGTACCGGAGACGACGCCGTCTCGCCATGAGCGCGCGAGCCTGCCGCCGGGTCGCATCTCGTCCCACACGAACCGTGCCGCCCTTTGCGCGGCTGCGACGAAGTCCGCTCGGTGCAGCACTCGGCCCGCTTCGGCGCGTCCCGCGATCGCGAGCCCGCTCCACGATGCGAGCACCTTGTCGTCCGTGCCGGGCCGAACGCGCCGCGCGCGCGCGCCGAGGAGCTTAGGCTTCACGCGCGCGATCGCCGCATGCAGCTCGTCGATGCTCATGCCGGTTTGCGATGCGACCTCGCCGTCTGTGTGCGGACGCCACAAGATGTTCGCGCCTTCCCAGTTGCCGTGTCCCGCGGCCGCGAAGTAGGCGACGGTCGCCGGCATGTCGTCTCCCGCCGCCGCGATCAGCTCGTCGAACGGCCACACGTAGAACTTCCCTTCGACGCCTTCGGAATCGGCGTCGAGCGACGAGTAGAACCCGCCGCGCTCGTGTTGCATCTCGCGCAGCATCCACTTCCCGGTCGCGATCGCCGTCTCGCGGTACAGCGCCGAGCCGGTGACCTGCCACGCACGCGCGTACAGCCGGATCAGCTGCGCGTTGTCGTAGAGCATCTTCTCGAAGTGCGGGACGAGCCAGATGCGGTCGACGGCGTATCGATGGAAGCCGCCGCCGATCTGGTCGAAGATCCCGCCGCGCGCCATCCGGTCGAGCGTGAGCGTCACGTCTTCCAGCGCGCCCGGCGAGCCGTGGACGACGTGCATCCGCAACAGGAACTCGAGCACGGGCGCGCTCGGGAACTTCATCCCTTCGCCGAACCCGCCCCATTCGGCGTCGACGTGTTGCAGCAGGGTCTGCGCGGCACGGTTCAGCGTCGACTCCGTCATCGGGTCGGCCGTCGCGCGAAGCGTCGTCGTGCGCGAGATGTGCTCGACGAGCTCCTCTCCCTGACGCTCGATCTCCTCGCGCCGCTTGACCCACGCATCGTGCACGGCCTCGAGCACGTCGCGGAACGACGGCATGCCCTGACGGGGCTCCGGCGGGTAGTACGTGCCGCCGTAGAACGGTTTGCCGTCGGGCGTGCAGAACATCGTCATCGGCCAGCCGCCGTGTCCGGTCATCGACTGCACCGCGTTCATGTAGATCGAATCGAGATCCGGGCGCTCCTCGCGATCCACCTTTACGTTGACGAACAGGTCGTTCATCACACGCGCCGTTTCGGCGTCTTCGAACGACTCGCGTTCCATCACGTGGCACCAGTGACACGCGGCGTAGCCGATCGAGAGCAAGATCGGCTTGTCTTCCTTCCGCGCGGTCTCGAGGGCGTCGGCTCCCCATGGGAACCAATCCACGGGGTTGTGCGCGTGTTGCAGGAGATACGGGCTGGTCTCGTTCGCGAGTCTGTTGGCCACGGATGAACACTACCCGCGTTGCACGCGGATGCGGCACGGTGATAACACGTGCCGTGATGAAGGAGATACCGGCACCCGGCGGTGAAGCGGACGCGCGCGTCGCGCTGACCAAAGACATCTTCGACGAGCACGCGACGATGTCGATCGCGATGATCGTCGCAGGCGAGCCGTGGGCGGCCAAGGTGTTCTTCATCGAGGACGAGCCAGATGCAGGCCACCTCGACCCAGCTGCAGAGCGAGACCAGGCACCTGGTGAACGCGCTGCGCGCACCCCAGGCCCGTGGCCGTTGGGGCGAGGTGCAGCTCGAACGCATCGTCGAGCTGGCCGGCATGGTCGAGCAC
>JBHELL010000280.1:0-7483 GCA_046263075.1 Actinomycetota bacterium
GAAGCTGTTCTGGAGCGAGACGAGCCAGAAGCTCTACAAGACCGCGACGGACGTGTTGGGGCTCGACGGATTGATCGCGCAAGGCGACGCGCGGGCGTTGGACGGCGGCCGGTGGTCGCGCGGCTTGCTGTGGTCGCGCGCGGCGTCGATCGCCGGCGGCTCGTCGGAGATCCAGCGCAACATCATCGCCGAGCGGATCCTCGGGCTGCCTCGGGAGTAGCTATTCTCGCCGGAACTGCCAGAAGAAGATCGCAACCCCCGCGAGCAACGCCCCGATGCCGATGCCCACGATCCACGCCTTCCTGTCACCGAGCACGTAGCCGAGGGCGAGGGACGCACCGATCTCGATCGCGGTTCCGATGCCGTCCGAAACGAAGAACTTGTGCGGGCTCATGTCCGACGAGCCGGCCGCCGTCCCGATGAGATAGTTCGGGAACGTTGCCATGCGTGCGAGCAGCACGAGCTTGATGCCTTGGTCGCGCAGCGTTTCCTGTAGCCGGCGGATGCGTCGCGCGGGAAGGAGACGCTTCCACGGTTTCGGGATGCGGCCGCTCGCGATCCGGCGTTCGTGCGACAGACCGAGCGCATAAGCCAGCCAGACGCCGAGCCACGCCATCGGTAACGCCGCCGCAGCGAGCTCGAACGGGTTGGCCTTGTGCTGCTTGGCGAAGTAGCCCCCGACGAAAAGGACGAGCCGGGTCGGGCGCATGACCACGAGGATCAGGTAGTGGTGCTTGTAGAGGAAGGGCGCAAGCGGGAGAGCGACCACGCTTATCCCGACGCGAGCTGCACTCAGCCAGAGCAAGGTCGTGCGGTGCCGCTCGGATACCGCTTCTGCGCGCGCCATGATTGCTTCATGCCTTCGCAGGTGAGCCGGCAAACCCGCCGACGCTAGGATGGCGCCATGGGGTTCCAAACCGTTCTGGTCGAGCGTCGTGGTGCCGTCGAGCTGGTCACGATGAACCGGCCGGAGGTCCGCAACGCACAGAACACGCAGCTCCTGACCGAGCTCGACGAGGCACTGCGCGCGGCCGACGCAAACCCGGACGTCAACGTGATCGTGATCGCCGGCTCGGGCCCGCACTTCTCTGCCGGGCACGACCTCAAGGCCTACGTCGGCGAGGCGGCATCCGACGAGTGGCACGAGAAGCGCAAGACGCCCGAGGGGAAGTTCGAGCACGAGCGGCAGATGTACTTCGACAAGGCCCTCGCGATCAGGGATCTGCACACGCCGACGATCGCGATGGTGCAGGGGAAGTGCATCGCCGGCGGCTTGATGGTCGCGTGCATGTGCGACCTGATCGTTGCGGCGGACGACGCGGTGTTCCAGAACCCCGTCCTCGCGATGTCGGGTGCGGGGGTCGAGGTGCTCGCCGAGTTCTTCGATCTCGGCGCGCGCAAGACGAAAGAGTTCCTCTGGACCGGCGCCGAGATCGGTGCGGAAGAAGCCGCGCGGCTCGGCTGGATCAACCATGTGGTTCCGCGCGCGCAGCTCGAAACGGAGACGATGGCCCTTGCCGAGCGGATATCCCGTTTGCCGGCGGTGACGGTGCAGAACGTGAAACGCTCGGTGAACCATGCGATGGATCTCGCCGGCTTCCGCTCCGCCCTCGAGTATCACTTCATGGTGCACCAGTTCCAGCACAACACGAAGACGTCGCTCGACATGCTGGCGGCTCGGCAGCAGAAGAAGTCGATGAAGGAAGTCTTCGAAGAGCGCGATCAGAAGTACTTCGAAGGATGAGCTCGTCCGAGACCGAGCGGCTGCTGCTGCGGCCGCCACATCCGTCCGACGTCGACCAGCTCGCCGTGATCTTCGCCAAGCCCGAGGTGTTCTGGTTCTCGTTCAAGCGCGGGCTGGACCGGCGTGAGACGGAGGAATGGGTCGACCGTCACCGGATGAACTGGCGCGAACGCGGGCTCGGTCGATGGCTCGCGATCGTGAAAGAGACCGGGGCGATCATCGGCTACCGCGGCCTTTCGGTCCCGGTCTTCCTGCCCGAGATCATGCCTGCGGTCGAGCTGGGATATCGCTTGGATCCCGCGTATTGGCATCACGGGTACGCGACCGAAGGCGCGCGCGAGGCGCTGCGATTCGGGTTCGAAGAGCGCGCGCTCGATCGGATCTACGGCATCTACGAGCCCGAGAACGTTGCGTCCGGCCGCGTGATGGAGCGACTCGGCATGACCTTCGATCGCGACACGGTGGTACCGGAAGGCGAGATCACGGTGCGCGTGATGGCGATCACTCAGCCGGACTGGGTCGCGCCACGCTAATTCTCGTCGGGCGGAGCTTCATCCGCCGGTGACACCCTCGCCCACGGCCGGCCTTGCAGGATCATCGCCGAGCCGCTCGCGGTGAGAACCTTCTTTCCGTCTGCGTTCAGGATCTCCGCATGCGCGACGGCGAGTGACTGTCCGCGATGCACGACGTGCGCGCGCGCCATGAGCTCGCGTCCGTCCGCGAGGCCCGGCCGCAGGAAGTGGGCGTGCAGGTCGAGCGACGCGCACGAGCTTCCGGCGGGCACCGTCGTCGTAACCGCTCCGGTGATCGCCGCATCCGCGAAGAAGGCAAGGAAGCCGCCGTAGATCGTGCGCGCCGGGCTGCAGAACCACTCGGTTGCGCGGACCCGGTGCACGATCATCCCCTCCGAGACGTCGACGGTCTCCATGCCGAACAGCTGCGCGAACGGTGCGGCTTCGAGCTCGCCCTTCATCCCGCGCTGGAAGCATTCGAGCCCGCTCATGCCGATCCACGCGGACGGATCGATCTCCGGCGCCGGACGGAGGTACGGATCCGGTGTCGCTTGTGCGGGATGCGAGGTCGGGACGAGGCTCGACGTGTCCGGAGGCGGATCGATACGCCGCAAGAAGTAGCGCGATGTGAGGTGCGCGAGGAGGTTGCCGTTCGGGTCCTCGACGGTCGCTTGCGAGAGGCCGACCGATCGGCCCACGTCGATCAGCTGCGCCTGCCCGTAGAGCATGCCGAGGGAAGGCTCGGCGGGGCGCAGGAAGCTCATCGAAAGCTCCGAGGTGACACCGAACACGCCAGGCTCGACGCGTGAAAGCACAGCCGTCCCGAGCGGCGCGTCCGCCACGAGCGCCGCGACGCCGCCCAGGAAAACGCCGGCAGGGCTCTGCAGCCAGGGGCTCGCCGGCATCCGGAAAGTCGAGAAGCCGGGTGCCGTCTCGACAGGCTCGAGCCCGAAGAGATGATGGATGGGCGGGGGGACGAAGATGTCGGTGCGCGTCATCCGCTCGAGCCCCGGCAGCCCCACCATCCTCAGGTCCGGGTACCCGCCGCGCACCGGCTCGTCGTCCATCCAGGACATATCCGGCGAGGATAGTGCGTCGCTTGACCTGACGTCGGCGTCACACCGATGATGCCTCCGTGGCCGGCGTCGACGAAGTCGATCTTCTCGCTGCGAACATCGGGCAAGACCGCGACCCGTACGCCCGATATCACGCCGAGCGCGCGCAGCATTCGGTGGCGCCGACCGACCACCTCGGCAATCGCGTCTACACCGTCTTCTCGTACGAGGAAGCGGGCATCGTCCTGCACGATCAGGAGCGGTTCTCGGCGGCCATCAACGGACGCATGATGCGGCCGCTGCTCGGACGAACGATCCTCGAGATGGACGGGCGGGAGCATTTCACGCACCGCCGGCTCATCGGACACGCCTTCCGGCCGGCGGTCGTCAAGCAGTGGGAGGAGACACTGATCCGGCCGACCGCGCACGAGCTCGTCGACTCCTTCATCGATCGCGGCCGAGCCGACCTCGTCGCCGACTTCACGTGGCAGCTCCCCGTTCGCGTGTTCGCCAAGATCCTCGGGCTGCCTGCGGTCGATCACGCGCGATGGCAGCGCTGGGCGGTCGAGCTCGAGACGGCGCCGATCGACTGGCAGCGCGCGAAGCGCGCGGCGGCCGAGGTTCACGACTACTTCGAGCCGATGATCGCGGCTCGGCGCACCGAGCCGGCGGACGACTTGATCAGCGACCTCGTGACGTCCGAGATCGAAGGGGAGCGCCTCCCCGACGACGTCATCCACGGCTTCATACGTTTGCTCGTGCCCGCCGGCGCTTCGACGACGTACCGGTTGCTCGGCACGATGTCCCTCGCATTGCTGCAGCGGCCCGAGCAGCTCGCGCGCGTCCGTGACGACCGCTCGCTGATAGCGAAGGCGGTGCAGGAATCGCTCCGATGGGAGGCCCCCGTGCAGTTCGCAGCACGCGAAGCGCTCGGCGACACCGAGCTCGCCGGCGTTGCGATCCCCGGGGGCGCTCCGGTCATCGTCGGGCTCGGCGCCGCGAATCGCGACGCGACCGAATACGCCGAGCCCGATTCCTACGACGTCCATCGCGACGGTCGCCCGCCGCACGTGGCATTCGGCGACGGCGTGCACCGCTGTCTTGGAGAGCACCTGGCGAAGCTGGAAGCATCCGTGGCGTTCGACGTCCTTATCGACAGAGTGCCGAACATCGCGCTCGATCCGAACGGATCCGACCCGCACGTGCTCGGATGGGCTTTCCGCTCGCCGAACACCGTTCCGGTTTCGTTCTGATGGAAGACATCCACGAGTTCATCGAGCACGCGATCGGCGGGGACGTCCGCGACCCATACCCGGAGTTCGCCCGAAAGCGCGCGCTCGCGCCCGTGCACAAGCAAGTGGGTTTCGACGGACGCTCGACGGTGTACGGGGTTTACACCTACGAGGCGATATCCGAAGTGCTGCGCCATCCCGAGACCTTCTCTTCGCGCGTCTACGCTCCGGCGATCGGCATGGTTTTCGGACCGTCGATCCTGCAGATGGACGGCACGGAGCACCACTCGCATCGCGCGCTGATCGGCGGCTCGTTCCGCCGCACGGCGCTCGAAGGCCGGATCGCGTCGCTGATCGAACCGACGGTTCACGAGCTGATCGACGGATTCGTCGCCCGCGGCCACGCCGAGCTTGTTCGTGAGTTCACGTTCCGGTATCCGATCCGGATCATCGCGCGGCTGCTCGGGTTGCCGACATCTGACTACGACCGCTTCGCGCGCCTGTCGATCGAGCTGATCTCGATCGCGACGAATATCGAGAAGGGACTTGCGGCTTCGGAGGCATTGCGCGACTACTTCTCGACGGTGCTGCGGCAGAAGCGCACCGCGCGCGCCGACGACCTGATCTCGGACCTGGCGTTCGCAGAGATCGACGGCGAACGCCTAAGCGACGAAGAGATCGTCGCCTTCTTGCGGCTGTTGCTGACTGCAGGGGTCGAGACGACGTACCGGTTGCTCGGGACGCTTCTGCTCGCCCTCCTGCGCGAGCCGGCGCAGCTCGCTCTCGTCGCCAAAGACCGTTCACTCATCACCGCCGCGATCGAGGAAGCACTGCGGTGGGAAGCGCCGGTGCAGACGATCACGCGCGAGCCCGTGAAGGACGTCGAGCTCGCGGGAGTATCGATACCGGAGTCCGCGCACGTCACGCTCTGGCTCGGCTCGGCGAATCACGACGAGACGGTGTTCGACGATCCCGACCGGTTCGATGTGCATCGAGATGGACCCGGGCATCTGGCATTCGCGGAAGGACCGCATCGATGTGTCGGCGAGCATCTCGCGCGGGTGGAGACGACGGTTGCGATGAACGGGTTGCTCGACCGGCTTGGCGATATCGAGCTCGAGCCGGGGGAGTGGGACCCGCACGTTCGCGGGATCCCGTTCCGTTCGCCGAACGCGGTTCCGGTGCGCTTTACGCCGGCGTGACGCCGACGGAGCGAAGGCTGCCGCGCAGCTCGGCGCCAACCGAACCGCGCGCGTTCCGCAAGGAAGCGGTGGTCGAGATCGTGGCGCGCAACGTCGCCGGCAGCGACGAGACGGCCGTCTCGAGGGTCTGATCGCCGATCGCGAGCGCGCGGTGCGTGCACGTTGCGGCGCACTGCGTCTGCGCCAGCGTCCATGTGTGTCCTGCGATCGTGAGCGCGATCGATGCCGCGCGCACGCCGGTGCCGGCGCCCTTGAACGTCACGGAGTCGATGTGGACTAGAACGCGGATCGTCCCCGCCTTCCCCACGAGAGCCTCCGGCACGTCGCCGAGCTTCCAGAAGTGGGTGGTCGACTGGGAGGCCGAGCGGCAGCTTCTCGAAGCGATGCCGTCACTCGAGTCCAACGCCCCCGCGGCGGGGCTCGGCGCGAGCGCAACGACCGGGGAGGCGATCGTCCTGCAGGGGGAGAGGTAGCGCGCGCTGCCGAGCCCGCCGGCGTTGGTGAACGGTGCAACGAAGACCGGCCCGACCGGCTGCGCGTTCGCTGTGGCCGCGATCGCAAGGACCGCCGGGACGATCACCGTGAAGACTCGCCGCATCTGTTTGCTCCCCCGCTATCGTGTCGTTCCTAGAACGCGTCAAGCCCCGGAAAGGTGACGTCGTGACGCTGGCCGCGGAGCGGATGAAGGGCTTCTGGGACGAAGCCGCCGAAACCATGACCGAGGGCGCGAGGCGCGCGTTCCAGGAGTCGTTCCTCGGCCCGCTCGTCGCCTACTGCCACGAACGCTCGTCGACCTATCGCGCGAAGATGGACGAAGCGGGCGTGAAGCCCGAGTCGGTGAAGACGCTCGACGACCTTGCGTCGATCCCCGTGACGCGCAAGGCAGAGACGCAAGACCTCAAGTTCGAGGGGATCATGGCGGTGCCGTACAACGAAGCGCGCCGGATCTTCGTCTCGCCCGGGCCGCAGTTCTATGCGTACGGGCTGATACCGGCAGGGATCAACCCATTGCTGAAGGTGTATCACGCCGTCGGGTTCCGCAAGGGCGACATCATCGTGAACGGCTTCACCTACCACCTGACGCCGGCCGGGATCACGTTCGATGAATCCCTCGGAGAGTTCGGGTGTGCGGTCGTTCCCGCGGGGCCCGGCAACACCGATGTCGTCGTCGACATCCTGTCGAAGCTGCCGGTGACGGGCTACGTCGGCACCCCATCGTTCCTCAAGATCATCGCCGAGCGGGCGCGCGCGCTCGGCGTCGCGCCGTCGTCGTTCACGCTGGAAGCGGCGCTCACCTCTGCCGAGTCGCTGCCGGACGCGTTGCGCGCGGAGCTCGAAGAGACGTACGGGTGCATCGTGCGCCAGCTCTACGGGAGCGCCGACGGCCTGCTGCCATGCTTCGAATGCTGGGCGGCCGACGGGATGCACATCCCCGAGATGATGATCCTCGAGATCGTCGACCCCGTTTCGGGCGAGCCGCTTCCTCCGGGGGACGAAGGAGCGATCTGTGCGTCGGTATTCAACCCGTACCGGCCGTTGCTGCGGTTCTTGAACGGTGATCGCGGTGTGATCGATGCCGAGCCGTGCCGCTGCGGCCGCACCGCGCTGCGGATGCGGTTCCGCGGCCGCATCGACGAGGCGGCGAAGGTGCGAGGGATGTTCGTCTATCCCGAGCAGATCGGCGAGGCGCTCGCGCGGTTCAACGTTGAACGGTGGCGCGCGGTGGTGACCCGCGACG
>JBHELL010000281.1:0-6942 GCA_046263075.1 Actinomycetota bacterium
CGATCACGTCGGGACGTTGCAACGAACCTTCGGGAGGGTCGGTGATAACCGGGGCGGCAGGCGGCGGTGGGAGCGGCGGGACGTTCACCGTGAACGTCACCGGAACCGACGACGGACCGGTGTTGTTCGCGAGATCGGTCGCGGTTGCGGTCATGGTGTGAACTCCGTTCGCGAAGCTCAGCAGGACGGCCCAGTTCCCGTCCGAGTTCGATACGACCGTTCCGATCGTCGTCGAGCTTTCGATCACGCGCACCGTGACCGCTCCGTCGGCTACCCCGCTCACCGTGACGGCGTGCGTCGTCGTGATCGTCGAGCCGTTCGCCGGCGTGATGATCGACGGCGCGCTCGGCGCGACGGTGTCGACGGTGAAGGTGCGCGCGGCGGATGCCGGGCCTGTGTTGCCGGCTGCGTCTTGCGCGATCGCCGTCACCGAGTGCGTCCCGTCGGCGAACGTCTGCACCACCGACCACGATCCGCTTCCATCGGCGGTCGTCGTCGCGATCGGCGCGCCTGCGTCGGAGAGGAAAACCGTTGCGTTCGGCTCGGCGCCTCCCGACACCGTGACGCTCGGCGAGTTGAGGAAGGAATGCTGCAGCGGCGTATCGATCCGCGGCGGCTGCGGTGCGACGGTGTCGACGGTGAAGGTGCGCGCGACTTGGCCGCTCGTATCCCCGGCGGCATCGGTTGCCTCGGCGTTGATTGTGTGCGCCCCGTCGGTGAACCCGATGGTTATCGTCCACGATCCGGCGCCGTCCGTCGTCGTCGCGCCGCGCGCGCCCGAGCCTTCGTGTATCTGGACCGTCGAGCCGGGCTCGGCTGTCCCCGAGATCGCGACATTGGAGGTCGCGACGACGGCACCGGGAGCGGGTGCCGTGATGACCGGGGTCGCGGGAGCGAGTGAGTCCACGGTGAACGTGCGGGCCTCCGAAGGCCCGTCCACGGTCCCCCACTCGTCGGTCGACGAGGCGGTGATCACGTGCGTGCCTTGCGAGAACGCGACGTCGCAGGTCCACGTCCCGTCGCTCGCCGCGCTGGTGGACGCAAGCGGTGTCGTGCCTTCGGAGAGCGTCACGGTGGTGGCGGGTTTCGCGGTGCCGGTGACGTGCACGAGGCTCGACGATACGTACGCGTTCTGCGCCGGAAGCGAGATCGCCGGCGGCCGGACGACGCTGTCGTGGACGAAGGTGCGTGATGCAGGCGCGCTCCAGTTCGACGCGCGGTCGATCGCGAAGACGGAGAGGGTGTGCTGAACACCGTCCTCGGATGGATACGAGAGCTGGGTGATCCATCCCCCACTCGTGCTCGTCGTCGTCGAGCCGACTACGGTGTCCCCGTCTCGAATGACGATCTGCGCGCCGGCCTCGGCGAACCCGCGGGCGACGACGGCCTGCTCGTTGCGGATCTCGTTGGTACCGGGTGAGGTCACGACCGGAGCCGCGGGCGGCGTGTCGTCGATCGCGAACGAGAACACCGCAGTCGTGCATCCACCGGCTTCCGGACATGCCGTTACCGTCGCCGTGTACGGAGAGAGCGACTCGTCGAGGGGGCTCGACGGATAGAAGGAAAGCGCGCGCCGCCCCACCGTCGGTGACTGCGGCCCCGACAGGTTGTGGGTCCCTGCGACGAGCGCGTTCGTGTTGTCGCGTACCGTGAACCCGGATCCCGACGATGAAAGGTCGCGATCGAATGTGGCGGAGATAACGCTCGCAGCGCTCGACTGCACACTCGAGTTCGCTTGCGGCTGTGCGCTGATGAAACGTGGTTCGTTCACCGCGCGCGCGACGGAAGGAACAAGCACGCTCGCGAGAAGGAGAAAACCCGGTACTACGTAGCGAGTCGGACGCAGAACGTGCACACGAAGAAGGATTCCGTTCCCGTAATGCCGTTTTGTCCGGAGGATTTTTGCGCGACGCGTCAAGGCGTCCTCACGATGATCATGTCTGTCGACACGAACTCGGATTTGTTCCCAACCGTGTCGTACGCGTACGCGCGCACGATGAAGCGACCGATCAGTGGCGTTGTTGTGAGCGTCCACTGCGCATCGGCTGCCGGGCATCCGTAACACGTCGCGTTGTACGAAGCGATGCCGCGGCCCGTGACGTCGTAGAAATCGAGGATCACTCGGGACACTCCGTGGTCGTCGTGCACCGTCCCTTGGATGAGCGGCGGATCCAGCGGCGTGAAGATCGCTCCCGGCGGTGTCGTGATCGTCACCCTCGGTGGCTGCGTGTCGATCGTGAACGTCGTCAGTTGTGAAGCGGCGCCCACGTTCCCTGCAGCGTCGCGCGCGCGCGCGGCGACGTGGAACGTCCCTGCGACCGGCCGCGGATATGGGATCGACCAGAAACCGTTCTCGTCGGCGAGCCCCGTCGCGGACACGATGTTGTTCTGAAGCAGCTGCACCGTCGAGCCCGGTTCCGATGTCCCCGACACGATCGCACCGGGGGCGGAGACGAGCGAACCATCGACAGGAGATGAGATCTGCGGAGCCGGCGGGGCCGTCGTGTCGACGGTGAACCATGTCGTGAGTGAGGAAGCGCTGAGGTTCCCTGCCGCATCGCGCGCGCGCGCGTAGATCCCGTGCGTCGCCTCGGCGAACGGCAGCGTCACGCTCCACGAACCGTTCGTCGCAACGACGTCGGCCAGCTGCGAGGACTCGTACAGCAAGACGTGCGCGCCGGGCTCGGCTCGGCCGCCGACCACGATCGACGTCGCGTTCGTGTCGAGCCCGGCGTACGGCGTATCGATGGAGGGAGGAGCCGGCGGGGTCGTGTCCACAGTGAACGTGACCGAGGTCGGGTTGCTCTGATTCCCCGCAGCGTCGATCGCGCGCGCGGTGACCGTACGCGTGGAGTCGCTCCACGTCCGAGTGATGCTCCAGTTGCCGTTCTGGTCGACGGCGGTCGCGATCGGCGAGCCGTTGCTCACGTCGAGCCGCAGTTGCGTCCCCGGCTCGGCGGTTCCATGAACGGTGAACGACGAGAAAGCGAGCAGCTCGCCGTTGGAAGGCGCGGTGATCACGGGGGCCGAAGGCGCCACCGTGTCGACGACGAATGTGACGGCCGGAGACGCCGGCGTGAGGGTGTTGTCTCCATAGCGGCCGACGGCATCGATGGTGTGGGCGCCGTCGGCAAAGTTGATCGCGACGCTCCAGACGCCGCCGTTCGGGCCGGTGATCGCGAGCAGCGTCGCGCCTTCGTAGACGCGCACCTCGATCACGCCGCCCGGAGACGTTCCCGACACCGTCGCAGGACGCGCACCGACCGCAGCGCTCGCGGCCGGCGTCGTTATCACGGGCGTCGCCGCGGCCGATGCCGACATCTGGACGAGGAGGACCAGCGCCGCAGCGACGAGCGCCGGCGCGGCTGCCGATCGCGATCCGCGAGTCACGGTTTCGGAAGGACCTCTTTGTTGCCTACTACGGACTTGTTGTCTTGTACCGCTAGTACCGTAGTTCCCTTTTTGAACAGGTAGTCCTGCTTTTGCCGGATTTCGTATCAGGACGAAACGGTACTTCCCGTACTTCCGGAAGCTGTAGACCGGGAGTCGCGGACGCCCGGGAGCTACGCGCTGATGAAGGAGCCGATCAGGTCTGCGAGCGCATCGGTGTCGTCGTACATCCCGAGCGGCTCGTCCCACACGAGCAGCTCTGCCTTCGGCAGCACGTCGACGAGCCGCTCGGCAACCGCGATGTCGTGCACCGGGTCGTCTCGGTGAGCGATCACGAGAGCGCGCGCGCGCACCTCGCGCAGCCGGGCGACGTCTGAGACGGGCGGCGGGCCGTCGACGTGCGCCCGGATCGCGCGCGGGACGCCGGTGGCGTTCATCCGGCGGATCCGCTCGGCCACGACCGCGCGCCACGCCGGCCGGACGGCGAAGAGCGGCTGGTATTCCGGCGCGTCGATCGTCAGTCCGACGACGTCGTCGAGCGCGTGTTGCTCGAGGAGGGTCGCGAGGGCCGGATATGCGCCGGCACGCTCGGCGCGGTCGATGGAGGCCGGCAGCATCAGCACGACGCGCTCGAAGCGGTCCGGATCCTTCTCGAGCAGGGAGAGGATGGCACCGGCGCCCGCCGAAAGCCCGAACGCGCGCGCCGCGCCGTACCGAGCCGCCACGAAGTCGAGGTCTTGTGCCATCGCAGCCGTTCCGAGCTCGCCGGGGACTGCGCTGCGCCCGTGCCCTCGCTGATCGAACAGCACGCGCGTTCCGGGCGTCCGTGCGGCGAGCGGCTCGAGATCGAACGTCGAGCCGGTGATGCCGTGCGCGAAGACGCTGACCGGCTCACCGCGGCCGCGCGACTCGACCCACAACGCGCAATCGGGACCGTCGATCAGCGGCACGGCGCGAAGGCTATATCCTTGAAAGGATGGCAGAGGTCAAACCGTTCAAGCAGCCGGAGGCGCAGTCCATCCGCATGACGGCGGACCGCGTGCTGGTTCGCAAAGAGGCCGTCGGCGAGCGACAGTCGAAAGGCGGCCTCCTCATCCCGGCTACCGCCGCGAGCGTCAACAAGCGCTGCGTCTGGTCGGAGGTCGTCGCCGTCGGCCCCGGGGTGCGCAACATCGAGCCGGCGGATCACGTGCTGCATCTGCCCGAAGGCGGGCTCGAGGTGGAGATCCGTAACGAGGATTACTACCTGCTGCGCGAACGAGACGTGCACGCCGTCGCGAGCAACCGCATGGACGGCGGCACCGGGCTGTACCTCTAGCGGACACCGTGGAGCCCGCGCTCCTCGCCGAAGTCCTTCCCGGTTCCGCTCTGGAGCCGGCCCCCGGACCTCGTGCGTGCGCGATCACCTTCCTCGCGACGCGCGACGGCGAACGCAGCGTCGTTCGAACCTCGGGCGCGTCGCTCCCTCCGAAACGCGACCTCGCGCGCGAAGCCGGTGCGCTGCGCGCGCTCGACGGGAAGCTGGCGCCGCGTTTGCTGTCCTCGAACCCGTCGTTCCACGTCGTCGAGTTCGTCAAAGGTCGGACTGCGACCGCCGAGGAGGGCGTGGATGCCCTCGCCGAGCTTCACTCGACCGACTGGCGCGCGCTCGGGTTCGCCGAGGGCGGCCGTAACGACGGCTCGATCGAGAAGCACCTCGCGCGCGCGACGCGCTCGCTCGACGACTCGATGCGGCGCGGCAAGCAAGTGGCCGGCGGCAAACGCAAGCGCAAGGTGCGCGTCCTCGTCGAGGTCGGCTGGTGGCTGCGCTCACGGCTCCCGCCGCTCCACGACGCGGTGCTCTGCCACGGGAACGCGCTCCCCGGCAAGGTCTTTACGTCGAGCCGCGGCACGACGTTCATCGATTGGGAGCACTGGACGATCGGCGACCCGTTCGTGGACCTCGCGTGGGCCTTGATCGGCGAGGACGAGGCGTTGTTCGAGCGGTACGCGCTCGCGACGGGACGCGCGCTCGGCGAGCCGACCTACTACGTCGTATTCTCGTTGTGGCGCCGCGCGATCGAGCTCGAAGCTTTGTACGTCGAGCGGCTGCTCGGACACGACGATCCTGCGCTCGACCGGCTCGACGACGAGGTACCTGCGCTCGGCGCGCGCGCGCTGGCGATCGCGCGCCCGCTATAGGATCCTCGCTCCGATGCGCGCGCTCCTCGTCGACTACGGCGGCGTCATGACGACGTCGATCGTCGAGTCCTTCGCCGCCTTCTGCGCGGCCGAGCAGCTCGACGTCGAGTCGTTCCGGGCGGCGGTGCTCGGCACAGCGCGCAAGCCAGACTCGCCGTTCGCCAAGATCGAGACCGGCGCGATCAGCCCGGAAGAGTTCGACGAGGCGGTCGCCCGGCTTCTGACTGATGCCTGCGGCAAGCCGGTCGCGCATGCACGCTTGAAGCAACGCATGTTCGCCACGGTCGTCCCGGTGCAGGAGATGTTCGACGCCGTTCGCACCGCGCGCGCCAACGGCGTGCGGACGGCAGTCGTCTCCAACTCCTGGGGCGGGCGCGACTATCCGCTCGACGAGCTCTCGTCGACGTTCGATTCGATCGTGATCTCGGGCGAAATCGGATTGCGAAAACCGGAGCCCGAGATCTATCTGCATAGCGCGCGATCGCTCGACGTCGAGCCGCGCGACTGCGTCTTCGTCGATGACTTCCGCGTGAACATCGAAGGCGCGGAGGCGGTCGGCATGACCGGGGTCTTGCACAAAGATCCTGCCGAGACGATCGGTCGGCTCGAGGACCGATTCGGGATGTCACTCCACGGGGTCGCCCGCTAGACTCTGCTTCCGTCATGCCAGAGCGAACCGAAGGTCAGCAGCTGAGCCGAGCCGCGTACGACAGGCTCAAGAACGAGCTCGACGAGCTCACGACGAGCGGGCGCAAGGAGATGGCGGCGCGTCTGCAGCGCGCGCGCGAGCTCGGCGACCTGAGCGAGAACGCGGAGTACCACGAGACGAAGAACGCGCAAGGGATGATGGAGACGCGCATCCTGAAGCTCGAGTCGATCTTGCGCGATGCCGTGGTCGTCGACAGCGTCACCGCCGCAGACAACGCGGTACCGGGAACGATCATCGGCCTGCGACCGCTCGACGAAGACGGAGACGTCGAGAAGTACCTGCTCGCGGGCTCGAGCGAAGAGCGCGCGAAGGGCGTGCCGACCGTCACGATCGTGTCGCCGCTCGGCCAAGCGGTCTCCGGCAAGCGCATCGGTGAAAAAGTCACGTATCAAGCGCCGGGCGGGACGTTCTCGTACGAGCTGGTGTCGATCGATCCCTGGCAAGCGTGAGGTGATCTCATGTACGCGACCTTGAAGACATCGAAAGGGGACATCCGCGCGCGGCTGCTCCCCGAGCACGCGCCGAAGACCGTCGACAACTTCGTCGGCCTCGCGACGGGGAACAAGCCTTGGCGCGATCCGCACGACGGGCAGGAACGCAAAGAGCCGCTCTACGACGGCACGATCTTTCACCGCGTGATCCCCGACTTCATGGTCCAAGCG
>JBHELL010000282.1:0-4427 GCA_046263075.1 Actinomycetota bacterium
GACCGGACTGGGTCGGAAAGACGCTCTACGTTCAGGTGATCGGCCCCGGCGAGAACGACCCGACCTTGTTGGGCGATCCGATACAGATCAGTGTTCCCGGGCCCAACGATCCCCCGATCACGTTCGCCGCGCAGCCGAACGGTCCGTGGCTGTTCCTTCGCATCATGGATCCGGCGCGCACGAAGGACCCGCTCGGTGTTCCGCCGTTCGAGCAGGATGCGTTCGGGGGCGCGCTGGCGTATGCGAGCCCCTGGTTCTTCGACGCGTCGTAGCGAGCGTACAAATGCGGCGATTGCGGCAGGAACTTCCCCGCCGCGGGCCGAAGTCTGACCCGTCCGCCGATCCCGAGGGAGAGCCCATGCTGAAGCGTCTCGCAGCCCTGCTCGTCGTTGCCATGATCGGCTCGATGAGCCTGACGGGAGCGCACGCCGATCCGACGATCATCCGCAGCTATATATCGTCGTTCGACGCCACGAAGATCGTGTACAACCTGTTCTTGCCCGCCGACGCAACGGCGGCGAATCCAGTCCCGATCATCTTCCAAACGCACGGCTGGGGCGGCGCCGGGCAGGCAAGCTACGACGGCTTCCTCAAGACGCTCGTCGACAACGACTACGCGGTCATCACCTGGGATCAGCGGGGCTTCGGGCAATCCGGTGGCGACGCCTACGTCGACGATCCCGGACACGAGGTCCGCGATGCTTCTGCATTGATCGATCTCGTCGCACGACGCTCGGACATCCAGCACCAGGCCCCGAACGATCCGGTGATGGGCATGATCGGCGGCAGCTACGCAGGCGGCATCCAACTGGCGCTCGCGGCGTTCGACTCTCGCGTCGACGCGATCATCCCGCAGATCACTTGGCACGACCTCGACTACTCGTTGTTCCCTGGCGGCGTCCAAAAGCTCGGGTTCGACGAACTGCTTTACGGCAGTGGGTTGGCGACCGCCGCGAGTGCCGGGCTCGGCGTCACTGTGGGCGTCGGTACGAAGCCGAGCGTTCAAACGGCGATCCCGCCGACGGCAGGCTTCGAGACCGGAAACTATTCAACGGATCTGCACGAGATCGAGGTGCGCGGGACCGCGCACGGTTACGCGGATCAAGACACGCTGGATTGGTTCCGCGGACGCAGCATGGCCGGTTACGACTTCGGTCACCCGGTGCGTGTCCCGACGATGCTCGAGCAAGGCAGCACAGACGCGCTCTTCAACGTCAACGAAGCGGTGCAGAACCTCAACGACATCGCAGCCACCGGCGCGCCGGTGAAGCTGATCCTGTTCTGCGGCGGCCACGTCGCATGTCCGGGTAATTACAACCAAGGAACGCAGGGCGCATACATCGCACAGCGTCAGCTCGACTGGTTCGCGAAGTACCTCCGCGGCGAGAACGTCGACACCGGCGCGACGGTCGACTACGTGACGAACGACGGCGTGATCCATTCGACGTCTGCGTTCGGCGCCGACGCAACGTCGTCAACCACGGTCCACGGCGCGGCGAGTCTGGTGTCGAGCGGCGCGAAGACATCGGAGACGAACGGCGCCGGCGCGCAGGCAGGACTGAGTGGGATCGAAGCGGCGACGCCCTCGGACCCCAACGACCCCGGGACCCTTACCATCGACACGGGGATCGAAGGGGGGCAGTCGATCGTCGGTATCCCGACGGTGACGCTGAACGTTGCGGGCGTCGGGGACGGCGCGCATCTGTTCTTCAAGCTCGTCGACCGTGATCAGAACCAGGTGATCGACCTGCAAGAAGCGGCACTCCGAGTTGAGAACCTATCGACGCCGCAGACCATCACGCTCGACATGGTCGGTGTCGCGTACAAAGTGCCTGCGGACCATCACATCGACCTGCAGGTGTCCACGTCGAGCAGCGCGATGAGCGAGTACCGCGGGCCGGCAGTGGTCGACGTCGACGTGACCGTATCGATCCCGCTGCTCTAGCGACATACCTGGAAGAGCCCGCCCCAAGCGGCGGGCTCTTTTCTTTGGGGTCGGTGTCAAAAGCGCGCGCGGAATCGAGCGCGCCGCGGAGCTGACGGGGAATGAGCGAGAGCGGACGCTGCTTTCATCGCGCGCCGAGGCGCGCGCGCGCAGTGAAGCGTGAGCCGCTAGTCCTGCCAAGCCTGCAAGAACGCAAGCGCGACCGTCGCGGCGTGATCTGCCGCGTATTGCCGGTAGAGCAAGAACTGCGGAAGGAAGCCCAACGGGCCGGGAACCGGAACGAGCGGATCGCCGGCTGCGCCGTCCGAGGGGGAGCGGAACCCGATGAACGGGGTCGCTTCCTCGGAAGCGACGCTGGCAGCCGCTGCGGTTTCCATGTCTTCCACGCCGTACGAGCCGTTCTCGCCGGCACTCCACGCCTGATACCAGAGGAAGAACTGCGGCGTTGCGAAGGGCGCCGCGGTGGTTGCGGTGCCTGCGGGATCGATGAGGGCGGCGTCCTGGAACATGCAGGGCTGGCAGCCGAAGGTGTCCGTTCCCGGCGTGCACGGCAACGGATGGCCGCCGAACGGGTCGGATGAATGTCCGCTGAGCGCGCCGCCGACCGTGATGGTAGGTGCGTTCGGGAAATGGATGGGAGGTGTCATCGAGGGATCGACGCCGGCGCATCCACAGTCGCCGAGCCTTCCGTCCTGCGAGAGCGCGAGGCTCGACGTCGCAGCGTTCACCTGCGAGAGAAGGAGCGCGTCGACCGGGTAGCTCGAGTTCGTGAAGTTCCCGTTCGCATCCGAGAGAGAAAGCGTCCACGACGACGGAACGAGTACGTCGCCGACGTTCTCGTTCGCACCGCCTGCGGAGACTCCCGAGAACACCACGAGGTCGAAACATCCGAAGTGCGCGAATGCCATCCGCGTCGTCTCGAGCGCGTTCATCGTTCCGATCCCGGTCATCGCCATCACGACGTCTCGTCCGTCGATCGATCCCGCGAAGAAGCTCTTCGTTCGATGTCCGTCCGCACTCTTCATGTCGATGCGCGCAGGCGAGGTCGATCGTGCAAGGAAGGGACCGATCTCTGCCGGCATCGCGCCGAGGATCAGCGTCGGACACTGTTGTTCGGCGCGCGCGGGGACCACGGCGATGCCGCTCAGTACGATGATCGCCAGCAGGCTTCGAAGCATCCGTGGCACGGGTTCCTCCTCGAGTCATACATGTGTTCGACCTCGGCGAGCCCGTTCCTGCATCGGCGCAGGTAGCGCGACCGGGGCAAGCGCTTCGGTCAAGGAGCCACGGCGCAGGACCGATAGGGAATCCGCGGAATTTCACGCTTTGGGATTGCGATTTTCACGCTTCTTCAGGTAGGCATTACCGAGATGTCCAGGGGAGAGAGCCGGATCCTTCTGCGCCGCGCGCTCGCGGCGCTCGTCGTCGTTGCGTCGGTATCCAGCTCGGTGGGAGTCGCGCGCGCCGACACGCGCAGCCGGATCGCGGTAGCGAAGCAACGGCTGGCCGCGCTCGAAGCACAGATCGATAACGAGCAGGCGCGCGTGAACGCCTTGCAACTTTCGCTGAAGTCTCTCTCCGCGGAAGCGGCGCTCAGCAGGAGCTTGCTCTCGTCGATCCAGATGCAGCTCATGCAGAACCGACGCCGGATCGAAGCGTCGCAAGCGCGCTACGAGGCGTTCCGCGACGCTATCGACAACACCGCAGCCGAGGCGTACATGCAAGGACCCGGGGGAGACCTGGTCGCGTTGATCTCGCCGGGTTCCGTGAACGCTCTCACCGACGTCTACGGGTACGCCGACTCGAGCGCCGCGAAGCAAGCAGAGCGCGCGCGGCAAGCGTTGGATCTGACGGCGCAGCTCGTTTCTCAGCGCAAGCAAGAAACGGCGCTCGAGTCGAAGCGCGCGGATGCGGTTTCACGCCTCACGAGCCAGCAGGATCGGCTCGGCGCAGATTTCGTGGACGAACAGACGAGGCTCGTACATCTCGCGCAAGCGCGCGCCGAGGTCGGGACGCTTCTGGTCCAGCTCGCGAAGAGGTTGCGGGCAGAAGAGCTCGCGGCAGCGCTCGCCGCGGCGTCGCGCGGCACACCGCTCTCATTCGGACGATGGGGGCAGGCGTTCCTCAGCACGATCGGCGCTCCGGTCACGCGCAACGACCTCGTCGTGATGGTCGCGTGGCAGACCGCGGAGTACACGACCGCGCGCTGGAACCCGCTCGCAACGACGTATCCGATGCCGGGTGCCACGCGATACAACTCTTCGGGTGTCCGAAACTACGTGTCGCTGCAACAGGGGCTGCAAGCCACCGAGCTGACGCTCGCCGCGACCGGGTACGGCTACGAGGCGATCTTGTCGGATCTCCGCCGCAGCACGGATCCGATGACGACGGCCCAGGCGATCAACGCGTCGAGCTGGTGTCACGGTTGCGCGAACGGTGCGTATGTGGTGAACCTGATCCCGACGGTCGAGAAGTACTACGA
>JBHELL010000283.1:0-2603 GCA_046263075.1 Actinomycetota bacterium
TCGACAACCAGGCCGAAGAGGCGGCGAAGTTCTACGTGTCGGTGTTCAACGGGCGGCCCGGCGCCGGAAACTCGAAGATCCTCGAGGTATCGCGCTACGGCGACGCCGGGCCGGGAGAGCCGGGCAGCGTCATGGTCGTGCGGTTCATGCTCGACGGGCAAGAGTTCAACGCGCTGAACGGCGGGGATGAGGGATTCCGGTTCAACGAGTCGCTGTCCTTCGTCATCGATTGCGAGGATCAGGACGAGGTCGATCACTTCTGGCGCGCGCTGACCGCAGACGGCGGGCAGGAAGGGCCGTGTGGCTGGCTCAAGGACAAGTACGGGTTGTCGTGGCAGGTCACGCCGCGGGAGCTCATCGACTTGCTGCGTGATCCCGATCCCGGCCGGGCGCAACGCGCGATGGCTGCGATGTTGCAGATGAAGAAGATCGACATCGGCGCGCTGCGGCGCGCGGCCGGCGCGGCGTAAGCCGCGCACGCCCGACACCGCGCGCGCTCGGGTGGGCGCGCGGCTCGGCGCTGAGTAAGGTACGGCCATGGACGACGCGCGCGCGCTTGCCGACGCTGCGATCGCACGCAAGGAGTGGCGCGAGGCGGCTCGGCGGCTCCGCGCGATCGCTGCGCCGTCGTCGGAGGACCTCGAGCGCCTCGCCATCGCGCTGTACCTGACCGGCGAGGACGAAGGGAGTGAAGACGCGTGGGCGCGCGCGTGCAAGGCTGCCCGCGATCGCGGCGACGCTGTACGTGTTGCGCGATGCGCATTCTGGCTCGGCTTCCAATTGATGAACAAGGGCGAGATGGCGCCGGCGGCAGGCTGGTTCGGACGCGCCGCGTCGGCGATCGCCGAGCTCGATTGCGTCGAGGCGGGGTACATCGAGCTGCCGCAAGCCTTGGAGGCGATGTTCGGCGGCGACGCCCCGACCGCGCGCGACGCGTTCGAGCGCGCCGCCGTCATCGCGGAACGATTCGAAGACCGCGACCTCGCAGCGCTGGTCTCGATGGGGCGAGGGCAACTCTCCATCAACGTCGGAGATATGCGCGGCGGCATCGCGCTGTTGGACGCGGTCATGGTTTCGGTGACTGCGAACGAAGTGTCTGCGGTCGTTGCCGGGCTCGTGTACTGCGCCGTGATCGTCGCGTGTCGCGACTGTTTCGACCTGCAGCGCGCGCATCAATGGACGCGCGCGCTCACGCGGTGGTGTGACGCGCAGCCCGATCTCGTGCCGTACCGAGGTCAGTGCATGGTCCACCGCTCCGAGCTCATGATGACGAGCGGCGACTGGAATGCAGCACTCGACGAGGTCGAGCGCGCACGCGCGGACCTCGGTGCGAGGAACTCTCCCGCGCTCGGCGATGCGTTCTATCAAGCGGGGGAGTTGCGACGGGTGCGCGGCGAGCTCGCGCTTGCCGAGCAGGAATACCGGAACGCGAACGAGGCCGGCCGGTCGCCGTATCCGGGTCTGTCGCTGTTGCGGCTCGCGACCGGCGAGGCGGCTGCGGCGTTCGCCACGTCGAAGCGTCTGCTCGATGAAGCATCGGACGCGCGAACGCGTGCCGTGTTGCTCCCCGCGCACGTCGAGATCGCTCTTACGCTCGGCGATATCGCAGCGGCGCGCGCTGCCGCCGTTGAGCTGGATGAGCTTGCGCGCGACAACGAGGCGACATTCATGCATGCCGTTTCCGCGCACGCCGATGGTGCCGTGCTGCTCGCAGAAGGTGACGCGCGCGCGGCCCTCCGCCGGTTGCGCGCGGCGTGGGATTCCTTCCGGGAGCTCGGCGCCGTCTACGACGGCGCGCGCACGCGCGTCTTGCTCGGCCGAGCCTGCCGGGCTCTCGGCGACGAAGACGGGGCGGCGCTCGAGATCGATGCTGCGCGCGCGACCTTCACGCAGCTCGGCGCCGCGCCGGACCTGGCGGCGCCGAGCGACGCTCCTCCTTCCGCCGGCGGGCTTACCGATCGCGAGGTCGAAGTGCTGCGGCTGGTCGCGGCCGGCAAGACCAACAGAGCCATCGCGCAAGAGCTGTTCTTGAGCGAGAAGACGATCGCGCGGCACGTCAGCAACATCTTCACGAAGCTCGGTATCTCGTCGCGGGCCGCCGCCACCGCGTACGCGTACGAGAACGACCTCGTCTAGCGCTACATACTTCTACCCACGCCGCTGCGGCGGAGATTGGGTGATACGCCCGAAGCCGCGCGCGCCGTCGCCCCGTACCTTCGTCTCACAACGGAAGGAGCAGGCGATGTCGACCATCATCATCGGCGGGGGACAAGCGGGTCTCGTGACGGGATACCATCTGAAGCGCCTCGGCGAAGAGATCCTGATCCTGGAGGCGCACGACCGGCTCGGACAGAGCTGGCGCGCGCGCTGGGATTCGCTACGGCTGTTCACGCCGGCGCGATACAGCGCGCTCGACGGGCTGGCGTTCGATCTGCCGAAGCATCAGCCGCCGACGAAAGATGAGATGGCGGCCTACCTCGAGCGGTACGCCTCGCGGTTCGAGCTTGGGGTACGCGTCGGGGCGCGCGTCGAGTCGGTTACCTTCGGTGACGGCCGTTTCACGGTCACGACGAGCGCAGGCGTGTTCGAAGGAGATAACGTCG
>JBHELL010000284.1:0-3212 GCA_046263075.1 Actinomycetota bacterium
TCGGGGAGCGCGGCGCGCCCGATTACTCGGCATGGACGAAGACGCTCGACGGCTGGCAGCGGAAGTATCCGCTTTCCTACGACCGATCGAAGGAAGGCTTGCTGAAGCCGGAGTTCGTCGTCGAGGAGATAGCGCGCATCACGGACGGCGATTCGATCTACGTCTCCGGGGTGGGTCAGCACCAGATGTGGGCATCGCAATACCTGAGATTCAAGCGCCCGAACACATGGATCAACTCGGGTGGGCTCGGCACGATGGGATACGCGGTGCCCGCTGCGATGGGAGCCAAGATCGGGAACCCCGACCGCTCGGTATGGGTGATCGACGGTGACGGCTGCTTTCAGATGACCGCGCAAGAGCTGGCGACGATGACGACGGAGAACATCCCGATCAAGGTCGCGATCATCAACAACGCATCCCTCGGGATGGTGCGCCAGTGGCAGGAGCTGTTCTACGACAGCCGATTCAGCCAGGTGCACCTCTCACACGACGTGCCCGACTATGTGAAGCTCGCGGAGGCGTACGGCGCCGTCGGGTTCCGCTGCGATTCGGCGGACGAGGTCGAGACGACGATCCAGAAGGCGCAAGAGATCAACGATCGCTCGGTCGTGATCGACTTCCGCTGCGACCCGCAAGAGAAGTGCTATCCGATGGTTCCGGCCGGAGCGTCGAACGACGACATCATCCTCGGGCCGGCGCAAGAGAAGCAGCATGCCGACATCCTTCACGACACGCCGGAGGCGATCGTCTGATGGCTCGCCACACGTTGTCCGTCCTCGTCGAGAACAAGCCGGGCGTTCTCGCGCGCGTCGCCGGTCTGTTCTCCCGCCGGGGCTTCAACATCCATTCGCTGGCGGTCGGCCCGACCGAGCACGACGAGATCTCGCGCATGACCATCGTCGTCAACGTCGAGGACCGCCCGCTCGAGCAGGTCGTGAAGCAGCTCAACAAGCTCATCAACATCATCAAGATCGTCGAGCTCGAGAACGACGCTGCGGTCGAACGCGAGCTTCTGCTGATCAAGGTGCGGGCCGCAGCCGACACGCGCGCGCAGATCATCGAGATCGCGGACATCTTCCGATCCAAGATCGTCGACGTGTCGCCGCACGCCGTCACGATCGAAGCGACGGGCGCTCCCGAGAAGCTCGAAGCCTTGACGGCCCTGTTGCATCAGTACGGTGTTAAGGAGCTCGTTCGAACCGGCCTCGTCGCTCTCGCGCGCGGGGACAAAGCGATCACGGAGCGCCCTCTTCGGATGGCTGAAAGAGCGGGGTAGAGATGGCAACCATCTATTACGACAACGATGCCGACCTTTCGGTTCTCGAAGGGAAGAAGGTCGCGATCATCGGGTACGGCTCGCAAGGGCACGCGCACGCGCTGAACCTCCGCGACTCGGGCATCGACGTTCGAGTCGGGACGTACGAAGGCTCACCGTCCGGCGAGCGCGCACGCGCCGACGGGCTGGCCGTGAAGACGGTCGCCGACGCGGCTGCGGAAGCCGACCTGATCATGATCCTTCTGCCGGACACGAAGCAGCGCGCGGTGTTCGAACAGTCGATCAAGCCGAACCTGCGCGCCGGCGACGCGGTCTTCTTCGCGCACGGGTTCAACATCCATTTCAAGAACATCATCCCGCCGGCAGACGTCGACGTCGCGATGGTCGCTCCGAAAGGGCCGGGCCACCTCGTCCGCCGGACGTACACGGAACAGATCGGCACACCCGCGCTCGTCGCCGTCCATCAGGACGCGACGGGGAAGGCCCACGCCATCGCGCTCGCATACGCGAAAGGGATCGGCGCGACGAGAGCCGGCGTGATCGAAACGACCTTCAAGGAAGAGACGGAGACCGACCTGTTCGGCGAGCAGGCGGTCCTTTGCGGCGGGACGTCCGAGCTGATCAAGGCCGGCTTCGAGACGCTCGTGCGCGCGGGGTATCAGCCGGAGATCGCCTACTTCGAATGCCTGCACGAGCTGAAGCTCATCGTCGACCTCCTCTACGAAGGCGGCTTCGAGTACATGCGCTACTCGATCAGCGACACCGCCGAGTACGGCGATTACACGCGCGGCAAACGCGTCATCGGCGACGGGACGCGCGCAGAGATGCAGCGCATCCTCACCGAGATCCAATCGGGCGAATTCGCGAAGGAATGGATCGCCGAAAGCGACAACGGCGCGCAGACGTTCCTCGAGGAACGCGAGCGTCAGCGCGACCATCAGATCGAAGAGGTGGGCAAGGGTCTCCGCGCGATGATGCCCTGGTTGAAGCGGTAGATCCGCAACACGGTAACGGGATCGCCTGCTCCGGCGGGCCGCTAGGATGGGGCTTCAGCCGTCCGTAGGGGTGCGTCTTGAAGAAACCTGAGATCTTGATGACGCCGGGTCCGACCCCGGTACCGCCGGAGGTCCTCCTCGCCCAGGGTTCACCGATCGTGTACCACCGAGGTCCCGCGTTCGGGGCGGTTTTGCGCGAAGTCACCGAAGGGCTGAAGTGGGTGCTCGATACCGCCAACGACGTCGTCACCTTCACATCTTCGGGATCCGGCGGCATGGAGGCTGCGGTCGCGAACTGTTTCTCGCCCGGTGACCGCGTGCTCGTCGTTTCGGTCGGCAACTTCGGGCAGCGCTTCAAGAAGATCTGCGAGGTCTTCGGGCTCGACGTGAAATATCTCGAATACGAGTGGGGGCAGACGGCGAAGGCAGCCGACGTCGCCGCCGCTCTCGAGCCGGACATCAAAGGTGTGCTGATCCAGCATTCGGAGACGTCGACCGGCGTCGTGAACGACATCGAAGCGATCGGCGCGGTCCTGAAGGACCATCCGGCGCTGTACATCGTCGACACGATCTCCGGTGTCGCGGGCGCGCAGATCAAGGTCGACGCGTGGGGGATCGACGTCGCGATCGGCGGTTCGCAGAAAGCGCTGATGGCGTCGCCCGGCATCGCGTTCATGTCGATCTCGCCGCGCGCGTGGGAAGCGAACAGGAGCGCCCGCTGCCCGCGGTTCTACTGGGACTGGGCCGCGGTGAAGAAGTCCTACGAGAGCACAGACCCGGAGACCCCCTACACGCCGGCGGTGCATCTCTACCTCGGTCTCGCTGCGGCCATCCGGCTGCTCCGTGAGGAAGGGCTCGAAAACGCCTACGCGCGCCACGCGCTCCTGTCGCGCGCGGTCAAGGCCGGCGCGCGCGCGCTCGGCCTCGATCTCTTCGGTGAA
>JBHELL010000285.1:0-9906 GCA_046263075.1 Actinomycetota bacterium
GAACCGAAACGAAGATACCGAGGCCTTCACGAACGCCGACGATCTTGCCGACGAAGCGCATCCCGGGGTCGGGCATCTTCGGGTTGACGATCTGCTCGATCATCTCGCGCGCGCGCTCGGCGCCTTCGCCACCCTTGGAAGCGATGAACACGCGACCGTCGTCTTGGATGTCGATCTCCGCGCCGGTTTCAGCCGTGATCTCGTTGATCTTCTTGCCCTTCGGACCGATGACCTCACCGATCTTGTCGACGGGCACGGTGACGGTGATGATCTTCGGCGCGTATGCGGACAGCTCGTGACGCGGAGACGAGAGCGTGCGCGCCATGACGTCGAGGATCTGTCCCCGCGCTTGCTTCGCCTGATCGAGCGCGCGCGCGAGCACGTCGCTCGGCACGCCGGTCAGCTTCGTGTCGAGCTGTAAAGCGGTTACGAAGTCCGGCGTCCCTGCGACCTTGAAGTCCATGTCGCCGTAGGCATCTTCCGCGCCGAGGATGTCGGTCAGCGTGACGTACTCCCCGCCTTCATAGATGAGGCCCATCGCGATGCCTGCCACCGGAGCGTGGATCGGCACACCGGCGTCCATCAACGACAGCGTCGAGCCGCACACGCTCGCCATGGACGTCGAGCCGTTCGACGACAGCACCTCCGAAACGACGCGGATCGCGTACGGGAATTCGTCTTCCGTTGGGATGACGGGGAGCAGCGCGCGCTCTGCAAGCGCGCCGTGTCCGATGTCGCGGCGCTTCGGCCCACGCAGCGGACGCGCCTCGCCGGTGGAGAACGGCGGGAAGTTGTAGTGGTGCATGTAGCGCTTCTCTTCTTCTGGCGAGAGCGTGTCGATCATCTGCGTCATCCGCATCATGCCGAGCGTCGCGATCGAAAGAACCTGCGTCTCACCGCGCTGGAAGAGTCCTGTCCCATGCGCGCGCGGCAGGACGTTGACGTCGGCTTGCAGGGGACGGATCTCATCCGTCTTGCGGCCGTCGATTCGCAGCCCGTCGGTGACGATTCGCTTGCGGATCAGCTTCTTGGTCAGCGCACGCAACGCCGGCGAGAGCTCGTTCACCCGATCCGCGATGGACTCGTCTTGACCGAGCTGTTCCTTCATCGCCGTCTTGATCTCGTCGAGCCGCTCTTCGCGCGCGGCCTTGTCGGCGATCTGCAGCGCCTCGGAGAGATCCGCTTCGGTGAGCGCGCGCACGCGCTCCAAGATCTCGTCCGAGTACTCCGGGAACGTCGGGAAGTCGCGGGTCGGCTTCGCAGCCATCTTCGCGAACTCACTCTGAAGGTCGCAGATCTCGCGCACGTAGCGCTTGGCCTCTTCGAGGCCTCGCGCGACGATGCCTTCGGTCGGCGCTTCGGCGCCGTCGCCGATCAGCTGCCAGGCGTTCTCCGTGGCCTCGGCTTCGACCATGACGATCCGAACCTCACCGTCGGGGTTCACACCGCCGGCGACGACGAGGTCGAACGTGCAGTCTTCGATCTCCTGGAAGGACGGGAACGGGATCCATTCGCCGTCGCGGAAGCCGAGCCGGAGGCCGGCGAGCGGTCCTTCGAAGGGGAGCCCGCCGAGCGTGATCGCCATCGACGCGCCCGTGATCTGGAGCACGTCGTATGGATTCACGTGGTCGACCGACGTGATCGTCGAGATGACCTGGACCTCGTTGCGGAAGCCTTTCGGGAACGTCGGCCGGACGGCGCGGTCGGTCAGACGCGCGGCGAGGATCGCCGTCTCGGGCGCGCGGCCTTCACGGCGGAAGAAACCGCCGGGGATCTTCCCCGCCGCGTACATGCGCTCTTCGACGTCGATGGTCAGCGGGAAGAAATCGAACTGCTCCTTCGGCTCGCTCGACGCTACAGCGGTGACGAGAACCTGTGTCTCTCCGAGGGTGACGAGTACCGCGCCGTCTGCGAGTCCTGCGAGACGACCGGCCTCGAGGCGCAGCGTCTTGCCGCCGATCTCACGCTCGAGCGTGAATGGGTGGATGGATGTAGCCATGACAGAACGACCTCCTTGGTCTGTTCTGCCCGTGGGTTCGGGTTGGTTTCGGTTGGCCAGTTGCCGGTTGAAGGGCTCGAGTGACTCGCTCCCCACGACCGAAAACTGACCGGTATCGCCTCACCCAACGGGCTTTTCGGTTGTTGCCTGATCCTCCTGGGATAGAAGAAGGGGCGGTCGCCCGCCCCGTTCAGAACTTCACGCGGATGCCGAGCCGTCGGCAAAGCTCTCGGTACTTCGCAACATCGCGCGCAGCCGTGTACCGCAGCAAACGGTCGCGCTTCCCGACCATCTTGAGCAATCCGCGGCGGCCGTGGTGGTCCTTGCGCTGGGCCTTCAGGTGCTCTGTAAGGTCGTTGATGCGGCGCGTGAGCAGCGCGATCTGAACCTCGGCCGAGCCGGTATCGCCTTCGTGCGTTCGATATTCGGCGAGGATCGGTTGCTTTTGCGAAGTAGAGAGACTCATCAGGTGCTCGCAGAGTACCAGCCGCCCATTTCTGCGGCAAAGAAGGTGATCTTCCCTGGTGCGAAAATCCGGGGCGGCGTGTACCGTGGAGGCCTCGAGAGCGGGCGAGGTGTTCGCACCCCCGCTCCGAGGGGGCGCGCCACCCCGCCGGCGCGCAGAAGGAAGCGCGCTGAGGCGCGCTTCCCCCCTTTTTGGGGTGATTTTCAGCGGGCTTGTCTCGTAGAAGTAAGGGGCCGATGATCCATCCATGCTGCAGATGAGCGGACGCCGGAAGACCGCCGAGGTCACTCCCCCAGCGCCCGTAACGGGTGAACCCGTCCTCGCGATGAATGAAGTGGCGACCGAGGACTTGGTCGCCAGAGCTCAAGCCGGCGAGACCGAGGCCTTCGCGATGATCTTCGAACGGTTCCACGACGAGATCTACCGCTTCGCGACGCGCCGCCTGCACGACCCACAGGCGGGGCAGGATGCCGCCGCCGATACCTTCGTTGACGCGTTCGCCGGCCTGCATCGCTTCCGCTGGCGCGGCGTCCCGTTCGAAGCATGGCTCTACACGATCGCGCGCCGTCGCGTCGCCGATCGCTTGCGTGCGGGCGCCCGCTCGACCCCGGCTCTGGTGGATGTCTCTCCAGACCACGCGACGGTGGTGGAAGACCAGATGCACGTCCGCTCGCTCATGGCGGAGCTTTCTCCGTCCGAGCGCGAGGTGATCGAGCTTCGCTTCATGGAAGACCTCGACGTCGAGCAGACGGCTCGGCGATTGGGGAAGAACGCCGGCGCGATACGTGTCGCCCAGCATCGCGCGCTCGCCCGCTTGCGCACGATGATGGCGGAAGGCACGACATGACCGACGAGCTACTCGATCAGATCCGGCGCGCGGGGTCGGTCCCGCCGGCGCCGGCGCGCGAGGAAGCGTTCCGCTACGCGATGCGCGCGGTGGCGCGCCGTCCCTTGCGCTTGGGGCCGCGACGCATCGTCACGGCAATCGCCGCAGCGGCGACGTTGCTCGTTCCTGCCGGCGTGTTCCAGGCCGTAGGGAAGCTCGACAACGCACCGGACCGGGTCGCACCGCTCGTGCAACCGGCTCCTCGGGTAACGCCCGCGGCGACGGAGGCTGCAGCGACGCCGTCACCGGGGGCGCGCGAACCGGAGCAGACGGGGCCCGGCGTGGATCCGCAGCCGAGCCGCGGGCAAGATGCCACGCACGGTCACAAGCGCGGGGAAGGACAGGCGCAAGCCGGCGAGCATTCGCGCGCGTCGCTGCACCCCTCGCTCCGCTTCGCGCACCGTCTCTTCTAACCGGTGAGGAGCGCGCGGCCGCGCGCGACGTCTTGCTTGATCTGCTCGACCAGTGCGTCCGCACTCTCGAACTTCATCTCGTCGCGAAGACGATGCGTGAACTCGAGCTCGACGACCTTGCCGTAGAGATCTCCGTCGAAGTCGAGCGCATATGCCTCGACGATCGGCGTATCACGGTCGCCGAACGTCGGGTTGAGGCCAACGTTGATGACCGCCGGAAGGCGGGCGCCGTCCACGTCGAGCCATCCTGCGTAGACGCCGAGCCGCGGCAGCAACATCCGCCCGGGGATCCGCAGGTTCGCCGTCGGGAACCCAAGCGTCTTCCCCCGTCCTGCGCCGTGCTCGACGTACCCCTCGAGACGGAACGGCCTCGTCAGCTCGGCCGCTGCTTCTTCGACCTTGCCTTCAGCGATGTGACGGCGGATGAGGCTCGACGACACAACGTCTTCCGTGCGTGCAGTCTGTAAGGCGAAGATGGTTACGCCGAAACCGTACTTCGCACCGAGATCGCTCAGGGTTTCGATGGTGCCTTGCTGCTGGAACCCGAAGCGGAAGTTGGCCCCGACCACCGCGTGAACGCACCCGAGGGTATCGACGAGGACGCGCTTCACGAAATCTTCGGCAGACAGGTGCCGCAGCTCGTCGTCGAAGCGCAGTACGAGGATCGCGCCGATCCCGACATCGCCCATCGCGCGCGCGCGCTGGCGGAGCGTCGTTATCACGGCAGGCTCCTTATCGGGCGCGATAACCGACAGGGGGTGGCGGTCGAACGTGACGACGACCGGGATCGCGTCGTTCTCGCGCGCGCGCTGAAGGACCTCGCGCATCAATGCCTGATGACCGCGGTGAACGCCGTCGAACACGCCGATCGTCACCGCCGCGCGCACGCCGTCGGGTACGGCGTTAAGGCCTTGCCACAGCGCTATCCCGTCAGAACGCACAGCGATCGCAGTTCCTCTCCGCGGTCTTCGGCCATCGCGACGAGCCCCCCGGGCCCGAACACCGCGATCGGACCGGCGATCCCCGCCGGCGGCAACGACTTGCCCTGCACGAGCGCTCGCGCGGCATCGTCACCGACGGTGAGGCGAGGATACCGGGCAACCGCTTCCTCCATGGGCCGGAGCGTCTCTGCGCTCACATCGTCGAGCGCGACGGCGTGCGAGAGGTCGAGCGCTCCAACCCGCGTCCTGCGCAATGCCGATAGATGCGCCCCGGTTCCAAGCGCCGAGCCGATGTCGGCGGCCAACGCGCGCACGTACGTCCCCTTCGAGCACACAACGCGGACCTCGGCTACGGGGTTCTCGAAGCGCAAGAGCTCGAGCGTTGGGATGGTCACCGTACGCGGCGCGCGCTCGACCTCCTCACCGCGGCGGGCCTTCTTGTAGAGGCGTTCGCCCCCGACTTTCACCGCGGAGGCCATTGGCGGCACCTGTTCGACGTCGCCGACGAACGACTCCATGGTCTGCTCGACCGAGGCGCGCGTGAGCCCCGACGCATCGTGCTCCGCCACCACCGTTCCGGTCGCGTCGAGCGTGTCGGTCTCCGTGCCGAACGTCAGCTCCGCGACGTATCCCTTCTCCTCCGACTCCACGAACCGGAGGAGCCGCGTCGCGCGGCCGACACCCACAACGAGCACACCCGTCGCCATGGGATCGAGCGTCCCGGCATGTCCGATCCGCCGCACACCGAGCAAGCGCCTGCAGCGGTCGATCACGTCGTGGGATGTGATGCCACCCGGTTTGTCGACGACGAGGAAGCCGTTCACGCCTGCGACGCTACGATGCGCTCCATGATCGCTGCCGGCTCGCCGGCGATACGGAATCCGGCGGCGAGCCGGTGCCCGCCGCCGCCGAGCGACTCACAGATCGCACCCACATCGGTCGCCCCTCGCGAACGCATCGATACGAGCCAGCGGCCGTCCCCTTGCTGGCGAAGCGACGCCGCGACGTCGACGTCCTCAACGGTCCGGATGAGGTCGATGAGCTCACCGGCTTCTTCCAGCGTCGCCCCCGCGGTTTCGAGATCCTGTTGCCCTACCCACGACCACACGACACCACGTTCGATCGCCACGCGCGCAAGCGCCAAGGACGCGAGCTTCAAGAACCCGATGCTGTGGCTGGCGAACAGTTGTTGCGCGATCTTGTCGTGCTCAACACCGCACGCGATCAGCTCGGCCGCCAGCGTGTGAACCGACGGCGTAGTGTTCGCGTACTGGAAGCGTCCCGTGTCGGTGACGAGGCCGGCGTACAGGCAGGTTGCGATGTCCTTGTCTATGGGGATGCCGAGCCGGGCGAGGAGCTCGCGCGCGACGACGGCGCTCGCAGCAGCCATCGGATCGACGAGATCGATCGTGCCGAACTTGTCGTTCGTGATGTGGTGATCCACGACGATGAGGCTCGACGCTCTTTTCGCGTACGAGGCGAGCGGGCCCATGCGGTCCATCGATCCCGCATCGAACGTCACCATCAAGGACGGAGCCCGGTCGAGCGTTTCCTTCAGCAGATCGAGGCCGGGGATGAACGAATACCGCTGCGGGAGGGGCAGCGGGAACGCGCCGCACGCGACGGCGACCCCGCGCGCACGCAGCCCCAGCGCCACGGCAAGCATCGAGCCGAGGGCGTCGGCGTCCGGCGACTCATGGCACGCGAGCGAGACCTGCGTCGCGCTCGACAGCGCACTCACGGCGGCGTCCCACGCGGCCTCGTCGATCATTCGTCCTCCCGATGGAGCTTCGCGATCATCTCGTCGATCTTGCGCACGCGGTCGGGGACGGGATCTTCGATGAGCTCGAGTGAGGGCGTGTATCGCAGGCGCACCTCCCGCGCGATCACCGCCCGCAGGTGCTTCGTGGCGCGATGCAGCGCATCGCGCGTCGCTTCGTGCACGACGTTTTCGCCGTACACGGTGTAAAACGCCTTCGCGTTGCGCAGGTCCGGCGTGAGCGTGACGTCGGTGATCGTCACGAACCCGAGACCGGGGTCGCGAAGTCGCTCGACCTCTTCCGCGAGCACGTGCTTGATCTGCTGGCGCACGCGGTCGGCACGCGGGTACGAGCGGGGTGATGTCATGCGTCCTCAGCCCCGATCACGTCGGATAAGCCGCCGATCAGCTCGACGCCGGCTGCGGACTCAACCGCGCGCTCGATCTCATCGAGCACGCGCCGGGCGTGGAAGGTCGATCCCGCGACGATCGAGACACCGATGGTCGCGCGCTGATGCATGTCGTTGCTCTCGATCTCCGCGAACGCGCAGCGGAACTTCGACAGCCTCGTCTGCAGCGCTCGCACGACGGATCGCTTCTCCTTGAGCGACGTGCATCCCGGGAGCCTGAGGTCGAACCGCGCGTAGCCGACGAACATCGTGCGCGTCAGATGCGCGCGACCTCGCGGATCTCGTAGAACTCCAAGGCGTCGCCTTCCTTGACGTCTTGGTACCCCTCGAGGCCGATGCCGCACTCGTACCCGGAGGCAACATCCCGCACGTCGTCCTGGAACCGCTTCAGAGTCGCGACCGTAGTGTCGGCGATGATCACGCCGTCGCGCAGGACTCGGACCTTCGCGCCGCGCACCGCCTGGCCGTCGTCTACATAGGAGCCGGCGACGGTGCCGATACGCGAGCCCTGGAACACCTGGCGGACGGTCGCGCGCCCGAGAACCGCTTCCTTGAATACCGGCTTCAGCATACCCTTCAGCGCTTGCTCGACCTCTTCGATCAGGTTGTAGATGATCTGATAGGTGCGGATGTCAACGCCGGTCTGCTCGGCGAGCGCGCGCGCTTTGGGGTCGGGACGAACGTTGAACCCGATCACGACCGCTCCCGATGCTTGCGCCAGGGTTACGTCGTTCTCGGTGATCGCCCCGACGGCGCGGTGGAGCACGCGCACTGTTGCGTCTGCCACCTTCAGCCGTTCGAGCGCGTCGACGATCGCTTCGAGCGAACCCACAACGTCGGCCTTCAGGACGACGTTGAGCTCGACCGCCTCGCCTTCCTCGGCTTGATCGGCGATGTCTTCGAGGGTCACGCGCTTGCGGCTCGACACCAGCTCGGCCGAACGTCGCTTCGATTCGCGGCCGTGTGCGAGCTGACGAGCCGAGCGATCGTCCTTGACGGCCTTGAAATCGTCGCCGGCTTCGGGCACCGCGTTGAAACCGAGCACCTGCGCCGGGCTCCCAGGGGGCGCTTCTTTCAGCGGCTCGCCAGCGTCGTCGAGCATCGCGCGCACGCGCGCGTACGTCGTGCCGGACACGACGATGTCGCCGGCTCGAAGAGTCCCGCGCTGAACGAGAACCGTCGCGACCGGCCCGCGGCCCTTGTCGAGGTGGGCCTCGATGACGGCACCGCGCGCCGCCGCGCTCGCGTTCGCCTTCAGCTCGAGGATGTCCGCAACCAGCAGCAGCACGTCGAGGAGGTCTGTGATGTGATCGCCGGTCTTCGCGGACACGTCGACGAACGGCGTGTCGCCGCCCCACTCTTCGGGGACGAGCTCGTACTCCGTGAGCTGCTGCCGAACGCGTCCCGGGTCCGCTTCGGGCTTATCGATCTTGTTCACCGCCACGACGATCGGGACCTTCGCCGCTTTCGCGTGGCTCAACGCTTCGACCGTCTGTGGCTTCACACCGTCGTCCGCAGCGACGACGAGGACGGCGATATCGGTAACCGATGCACCGCGCGCGCGCATCTGCGTGAATGCTTCGTGGCCCGGCGTGTCGATGAAGGTGATCGCGCGCCCGCTCTTCTGCACCTGGTACGCGCCGATGTGCTGCGTGATACCGCCGTGCTCTTGCGCCACGACGTTCGCTTCGCGGATCTTGTCGAGAAGCAGCGTCTTGCCGTGATCGACGTGCCCCATCACCGTGATCACGGGAGGACGCGCGACGAGCAACGCCGGGTCCTCTTCCAGGATCTCGTCCTCTTCGGGCTCGTCGTCGGGTGAAACGACCTTCGCCGCGTAGCCGTATTCGCCGGCGACGAGCTCGACCTCGTCGTCTGACATCGACTGCGCAACGGTCTTGAATTCGCCGAGCGCGATCAAGCGCTTCACGACCTCTGCTGCCGTCTTGCCGATCTTGGCGGCGAACTCTTGAACCGTGATCCCGCGATGAACGGTAAGCGGCTTCGCTTCGACGGGGGGCTCCGGCTCGGCGACGGCGACGGCGGCCGGAGCGGCCGGGGTGGACTCCGCCGCTGCGGCGGGCCGCGCAGGCTTCGGCTGCGGCGCGCGTTCCGCCCCCGGGCGTTGCGCTACAGGCCGAGCGGCGGCCGAGCGCTGCGCAGCGGGAGGCTGTCGGGTGGCGGCCGGTTGCGCCGCGGGCTTCTCCGCCGGCGGGCGCTCGGCGGACGGCCTTTCTGCGGGACGCTCTCCCGCCGTTCGCTCGGCGGACGGACGGGGCGGTCGCGTCGGGCGTTGCGGACGAGCCGCGGGCGCACCTGAGAGCTGCTTCAGCGTTCCCTTGTCTGCGGCGGCCTTCAGCTTCTCGAAGACCGGCTCTTCCACGGTAGACGAGTGACTCTTCGCGATCACGCCGAGCCCTGCCAGCGCGGCGATGATGTCACGGCTGGTCACGCCGAGGTCTTTCGCGATCTCGTAGACCCGTCTCATCGAGCTCCCGTCTCCATCCGTAATGCCTTTGCTACTCCGCGCGCGCGGCTCGCACAGTCCCCGTCGGCGCAGACGTACGCGCCGCGCCCCGGCGCGCACTTCCGCTCGTCGACGACCACGTCTCCGTCCGAGACGACCAGCCGGATCAGCTCGGACTTTGGACGGACCTGGCGGCACGCCACGCAGGTCCTCTGCGGCTCGCGACCGTTTCCGCGAGCCGCCATCTTACTGCCCTCCGCTGGCGGCCGGTTCGGCGGCCTCGACCTGTGACTCGCTCTTGATGTCGACCTTCCAGCCGGTGAGCCGGGCGGCCAGGCGCGCGTTCTGGCCTTCTTTCCCGATCGCGAGCGACAGCTGGTAATCGGGCACGATCACGAGCGCGTGCTTCTCGCGTTCGCTCACGCGGACCTCTTTCACCTTCGCAGGCGAAAGCGCGTTGCCGACGAAAGCCGCCGGGTCCTCGGCCCATGGGATGATGTCGATCCGCTCGCCCCGCAATTCCGTCATCACGTTTCGGACGCGCATCCCCTTCATGCCGACGCAC
>JBHELL010000286.1:0-21964 GCA_046263075.1 Actinomycetota bacterium
ACGCCCCGCACGAGAACGCCGTCGACTTCCGGCAGTCCGACCGCGCGACGCAACCGCCTCGCGACATGCGACGGCGCGATCGCGACGCCGAGCCGCGGACGGTCGGTGGATTCGCCCTTCGCGAGCTTGTCGACGCGCGCGCGCAATCCGTTCGCCGTCGGGATCGCGAGATAGAACCCCTCGCCGAGCCGGTTCGTGTTGATGCCGACGAGGGTGCCGCTGGTGTCCACGACCGGACCGCCCGACGAGCCGGGGAGCAGCGGCGCCGTGTGCTCGAGCGACCCTGCGATCCGGCGGCCGCGGGGGCCGCGGAAGCTGCGCTCGGTGCCGGAAACGAAGCCGAACGTCACGCGGAGCCCGCGCCCGCCGGGGTTCGAAAGCGCGAACACGGGCGAGCCGATCGCGACCGTCCCGCCGTCCCACGCGAGCGCTTGCGCGTCCTCGGTCGGGACGTGCACGACGGCGATATCGCCATCGACGTCCGCTCCGGAGACCGTGCCGGTCTCGGTCCGGCCGTCGGCGAAGGTGACCTCGACCTCATCCCCCCACACGTTGTGTGCGTTGGTGAGGACGGTGTCTTTCGCGATGATGATCCCGGAGCCGGCGCCGCGCGGGTTCGCGATACCCACCACGCTCGGTCCTGTGGCTTCGCGGATGCGCGTGATCTCGATCTGCAGCTCGTCGAGGATGGACATGCTCTTCCTCCTTCAAGTAACTTGCAAGACGCAAGTTACTACCTGCAACAGAGGTGCGCAAGTGGCCGATACGATGCCCGACGTGGCCGGGTCTGGGCTGGAGCACGCGCTGGAGCGCGTCGGCGACCGCTGGAGCCTGCTCGTCGTCGAGTCGCTCCTCGATCGTCCCCGACGCTTCGGGGAGCTGGCATCTGCGATGCCGGGGATCGCGCCGAACATCTTGACCGCGCGGCTGCGGTCGCTCCAGCGGGAAGGGATCGTCGTGGCGCGGCCGTACTCTCGGCGACCGGTCCGGCTGTCGTACGAGCTGTCGGCGTCGGGACGCGAGCTCGCCGGCGCGCTGCTGATGCTCGCGCAATGGGGCGCCCGCGCGACGGGAGACGCCGAGACGCCGCGCCACGCGAGCTGCGGGACCCCGATGGACGCGCGCTGGTACTGCCCGACATGCGCGCGCGCGGTCGACGAGCACGAAGCGTCGGACGTGCGATTCGTCTAGCGATCGCGCGCGCCGGACGGCACGTGACGAGCCGGTACCGATTAGACTGCGCGCGCTTTGGCGACCTCCAAGAAGCCCATAGAAGAGCAACCGCACGCGGTCGGCTCGGTCGAAGAGAAGATCGCCGACCTGGAGAAAAGGCGGGCGGCGTCGATCGCCGCTAACGCAGAAGCGATCGCGAAGCAGCACGACCGTGGACGACTGACCGCGCGTGAGCGCATCGGACTGCTGCTCGACCCCGGTTCGTTCGTCGAAACCGATTGGTTGAGCCGCCACCGCACGCACGGCTTCGGTATCGAGCGCAGCCGTCCCTACGGAGATGCGGTGATCACGGGCTGGGGGACGATCGACGGGCGCAAGGTCTTCGTGTTCAGCCAGGACTTCACGGTCTTCGGCGGCTCCCTCGGCGAGGTCATGAGCGAGAAGGTCTGCAAGATCATGGACCTCGCGATGGAAACCGGCGCGCCGGTGATCGGGCTCAACGACTCGGGCGGCGCACGCATCCAAGAAGGCGTCGTTTCGCTCGCGAGCTACGGCTACATCTTCGATCGCAACGTGCGCGCGTCCGGTGTGGTTCCGCAGATCAGCGTGATCCTCGGGCCGTGCGCCGGCGGCGCCGTGTATTCGCCGGCGATGACCGATTTCATCTTCATGGTGCGCGGCACCTCGTTCATGCACATCACCGGCCCCGATGTGATCAAGACCGTGACGGGTGAAGAGGTGACGAGCGAGCAGCTCGGCGGCGCCGATGCGCATGCAACCAAGTCCGGGATCGCGCACTTCGTTGCGGAGGACGAAGAGCATTGCATGAAGATGGTGCGCTTCCTCATGTCGTTCTTGCCTCAGAACAACATGGAAGAGCCGCCGTTCTTCCCGACCGACGATCCGTCCGATCGCCGCGAAGAGCGGCTGGTCGAGCTGATGCCGGATCAGTCGAACGTTCCGTACGACATGCGCGAGGTCATCCAGCTCGTCACGGACGACAAGGAATTCTTCGAAGTGTTCCCGCATTACGCGGAGAACATCCTCACCGGGTTCGCGCGGCTCGGCGGTCATGCGATCGGGATCGTTGCGAACCAGCCGAAGTTCCTCGCCGGCGTTCTCGACATCCATTCGTCGGAGAAGGCAGCGCGCTTCGTTCGGTTCTGCGATTCGTTCAACATCCCGCTCGTCGTGTTCGTGGACGTGCCCGGGTTCTTGCCGGGCACGAACCAAGAGTGGGGCGGCATCATCCGCCGGGGCGCCAAGCTGCTCTTCGCGTTCAGCGAAGCTACCGTGCCGCGCATGACCGTGATCACGCGCAAGGCGTACGGTGGCGCCTACGTCGTCATGAACTCGAAGTCGATCCGCGCGGATATCGCATATGCAAGGCCGACGGCGGAAGTAGCGGTCATGGGCCCCGAAGGAGCGGTGAACATCGTGCTCCGGCGAGATCTCGAGAAGACGGAGGACTCGAAGGGTAAGCGTGCGGAGATGATCGCGGATTACACCGAGAAGTTCGCCAACCCGTACGTCGCGGCCGAGCGCGGATACGTCGACGACGTGATCGATCCTCGCGACACGCGCCCGCGACTCATCAACGCGCTCGAGATGCTCCTGTCCAAGCGCGAGATATTGCCGCCGCGTAAGCACGACAACATCCCCCTGTGAGACGCGCTGCAATCGTCCTGCTGCTGGCCGCTGCGTTCCCGGTCGCGTGTACGAACAGCTGCAAGCCGACGATTACGACTGCGCGCGATTCGGGTGCGGTCATCGCGCACGATGCGTTGTCGAGCGGTTCGGTGACCGCCCGGCTCGTGACCGAGAAGCATGGACCGCTCGAGCTCCGTTCGATCTCGTTCACGATCAAGGGTGATGACGTCGGCTCGGCGACGACCAACGGACAAGGCATCGCGACGCTCGACCTGAAGAAACGTCCACTCGATCTCGCGCACGCGGTTACCGCGAAGACGTTCGAAGCGAGCTTCCTCGGCGACTTCGGGTACTGCGGGAGCAACGGCGAGGCGAAGTTCCGCATCGTGAAGCGATAGCGCGTGTCGAACCCACCCCAGTTTCGCATCGTCAAGGGCTCGCCGACGCCCGAGGAACAGGCGGCGATCGCGGCTGCGGTGCTGCAGCTCTGGCGAGCGGAGCACGCGCTCGCGGCCGCCGCGCGCGGTGCGGATCCCTGGCGGGTGGCGGCTCGCATCGAAGCGGCCGGCCGGGGGCGCGAGTCGATCCCACGGACTGCGCGCGCGTGGAAGACGTCGGGCCGCGTCGCGGCGCAGCCCGTCTCGCACCTCCAGCCCGGCCGCGGCGACGCGCGCTGACCCCACCCGGCCCGTGATCCTCTCTTGACTTCGTAATACTTTCGTCATAACATTCGTAACACGTTCGTAAGAGAGGGTCGGTCGGATGGGATTCTTCCGGTACGGGGAGCTGCCGCTCGTGATCCTCGCGCTCCTCGCGCGGAACGACATGAACGGCTACGAGCTGATGGCGGCGCTCGAGCGCGCGTTCCGTTCGGAGTACCTGCCGAGCCCCGGGAGCATCTATCCGGCGCTCAACGCCCTGCGACGCGAGAAGCTCGTGGCCGCCGAACGGGACGGGACGACGAAGCGGTACTCGCTGACCGAAGCGGGAGGCAAAGCGCTGATCGATCGATCCGAGCAGCTCTCGGCGATCGAGCTTCGCACGGACACGTTTCTGCGGGACGAGGCCGACGTGCTCGCCGAGCTGGCGCGGCTCGACTCGACCGTCCGTTCCGCGCAACGGATCGTAGAGCCCGATCTCATCCGTGGGATCTTGCACAAGGCGCGGAAGAGTCTCAGCGCATTGATCGAGGAGGGGGAATGATGACGGCTGAACACGATCCATTCGAGCGGGCGGCGAAACGCGAGCACATCGAAGAGGCTCGGCGTGAAGCGATGGCCGAGCGCGTGAAGCGCCGGACCAGACGGGGGAGCGAGGAAGCCGGCAACGCGTTCAGCTTCTTCTTCTTGCCCTACATCGTCTGGGCGTTGCTCCGCGCGTCCAACCACGTGTGGGCGCATCCGTACGGACACTCGATCGTGCGGTTCTTCTTCTCGCACGGGTTCTTGTTCGCGGCCTACACCGTCTGGTTGCTCTTCTTGGGGTGGATGCTGATGATCGGCCCCGACTGACAGCACGCGTTCCCGCAAGCGGCCCGTCGGCTCCTCCGACGGGCCGCTTGGCGGTGTCTGGCCGATTCGGTTGCTCGAAACCCCTTCTGACCTGCGGCGTTGACTTGCGCCGGTAAACCCTATTTAAATGTTGTAAACCTTCCGACGCTCTTGGAGACGCGCGCATGGATTGGGGGATCGCCGCAGCCGGCTTGATCGTGGGCTTCCTCGTCGGTCTCACCGGCATGGGCGGCGGCGCGCTCACGACGCCCATCTTGATCCTCATCTTCCACGTCCGGCCGGTCTTCGCCGTGGGAACCGATCTCGTATACGGCTCGATCACCAAGTGGTTCGGTGCAGCCGTGCATCTGCGGCAAGGCACGGTCAACAAGAAGCTCGTCCGCCAGCTCGCGACCGGCAGCATCCCCGCCACACTCTTGGGCGTTCTCGTGCTCCGGCGGCTCGGCATCACGAAGGCAACCGATCACTTCATCACGCGCGCGCTCGGTCTCGGATTGATCCTGATCGCGATCGGCCTGGCCATCGACGTCGTCCTTCGACGCAAGCGACCGGGGTGGGTGCCGGGGATGACGATGCCGACCGACCGGCCGTGGCTCAATGCCGGCGTCGGCGCGGTCGTCGGCTTTTTGCTCGCCTTGACGAGCATCGGCTCGGGCACGTTGATCATGGCGGCGCTGTTGACGGCATATCCGGGCACGCGTGCGGCCGAGCTCGTCGGCAGCGACGTGGTTCACGCCTCGATGCTGGTCACGGTGGCCGCTCTCGGCCATATCTCGATCGGCACCGTCGAGCCGCGCATCGTCGGCTCGCTTCTCGTCGGATCCATCCCCGGTGTTCTAGTCGGCTCGCGCATGACGGTGCGCACGCCCGAGGCCGCACTGCGCCCGATCCTCGCAACCGTCCTTCTCATCTCTGGAGTGAAACTCGTATGAGCTTGATCGAACCTCACGGCGGAACCTTGGTCGACCTCCTCGCGCCTGCCGGCCGGCGCGAGGAGCTACTCGGCGCTTCCCACGCGTGGCCGTCGTGGGATCTCAGCGCGCGCCAGCTGTGCGACCTCGAGCTGCTCGTCGGCGGTGGGTTCTCGCCCCTGCGCGGATTCCTCACGCGCGCCGACTACGAAGGCGTGGTGTCGTCGATGCGACTCGACGATGGAACCGTGTGGCCGATCCCGATCACGCTCGACGTGAGCGAAGAGTTCGCGCGCACGATCGGCGCCGGTTCGACGGTGGCCCTCCGTGACCCCGAGGGCGTGATGATCGCGGCATTGCACGTCGAAGACGTCTGGGAACCGGATCGGGCGGACGAAGCGAAAGGTGTCTTCGGCGCCACATCCACCGACCACCCCGGTGTGTCGTTCTTGCTCGAACGCTCGAACCCGGTATACGTCGGCGGGCGAATCGAAGCGGTCAACCGGCCGTCGCACTACGACTTCAAGTCGTTGCGGCTCACACCGGCCGAGCTGCGTGCCGAGTTCGCCCGCCTCGGCTGGCGCAAGGTCGTCGCGTTCCAAACGCGGAACCCGATGCACCGCGCGCATTACGAGCTGACGTTGCGCGCAGCGAAAGAGGTCGAAGCGAACCTGTTGATCCATCCTTCGGTCGGGATGACGAAGCCGGGCGACGTCGATCACTACACGCGCGTGCGCTGTTACGAAGCGTTGCTCGACCGGTACCCGCAGCACACGGTGAAGCTGTCCCTGCTGCCGCTCGCGATGCGCATGGGCGGTCCTCGCGAGGCGCTGTGGCACGCGAGCATCCGGAAGAACCACGGCTGCACGCATCTGATCGTCGGACGCGACCACGCCGGCCCCGGCAAGGATTCTGCCGGGAAGCCGTTCTACGGTCCCTACGACGCGCAGCAGCTCGTCCGTGAGTACGAAGCCGAAGTCGGCGTGTCGATGGTGCCGTTCGAGCAGATGCTTTATCTCGAAGACGAGGACCGCTACGTGCCTGCGAACGAGGTTCCGACCGGCGCGCGCACGCGCGACATCAGCGGAACGGAGCTGCGCGCGCGCCTCGCAGACGGCCGCGAGATCCCCGAGTGGTTCAGCTTCTCGGAGGTCGTGAAGCACCTCCGTCACCGGCACCCGCCGCGCGCGCAGCAAGGCCTGACGGTGTTCTTCACGGGTCTCAGCGGCTCGGGGAAATCCACGATCGCGAACGTGTTGCTGGTGAAGTTCCTCGAGCTTGGCACGCGTCCCGTGACGCTGCTCGACGGCGACGTCGTCCGCAAGCATCTGTCGTCCGAGCTCGGTTTCTCGAAGGAGCACCGCGACATCAACATCCGCCGGATCGGGTACGTCGCGAGCGAGATCACGAAGAACGGCGGCGTCGCCTTGTGTGCGCCCATCGCGCCGTACGACGCGGTGCGCAAGGACGTCCGGTCGATGATCGAGCCGCTCGGCGGGTTCGTGCTCGTTCACGTTGCGACCCCGATCGAGGTGTGTGAGCAACGAGATCGCAAGGGGTTGTACGCGAAAGCGCGCGCGGGTCTCGTGAAGGGTTTCACCGGGATCGACGATCCGTACGAGGCGCCGGCCGACGCGGACGTCACGATCGACACCGCGGATGTGTCGGCCGAGGAAGCGGCCCAAGAGATCCTGTTGCACCTCGAGCGTGAGGGCTTCATCGGAGGACATGCGTGATCGGATCGCTTGCCGACGCACCGGCCGAGGACATCCTCGGCTGGACGTTCGAGACGTACGGCGCGCGCGCGGTGATCGTGACTGCGTTCCAAGCCGAAGGGATGGTCGCGCTCGACATGGCGTCGCGGCTCGGCACGCCCGTGCGGGTGTTGACCGTCGACACCGGACGGCTGCCGCAAGAGACGTACGACCTCATCGATCAGGTGCGCGGCCGGTACGGTATCGAGGTCGAGGTGCTGTTCCCCGAGGCGCGCGCGGTGGAGAGGATGGTTGCCCGTCACGGCGTGAACCTGTTCCACCGAGACCCGGTCCTGCGGCAGCTGTGCTGTGAGGTGCGCAAGTCGTTCCCACTCGAGGCAGCGCTCGAAGGGCTCGACGCCTGGGTGACCGGCCTGCGGCGGTCGCAGAGCGCGGGCCGCTCGGCGACGCCGAAGGTGCACAACGATCCAGCGCATCCCGGCAAGGTGAAGATCAACCCGATCGCCGATTGGTCGCGCGAGCGGGTGTGGGAGTACATCTCCGAGCACAAGGTGCCGACGCACGCGCTCTACGACCGGGGCTACACGTCGATCGGCTGCGCTCCTTGTACGCGCGCCGTGTCGCCGGGAGAATCCGAGCGCGCGGGTCGCTGGTGGTGGGAAGACGACGAGCGCAAGGAGTGCGGGATCCACGAGAAGACGCCGTCGGAGCGGCTCGACGAGGAGATCGCGTGGCTGAAGACGTAACGCAGAAACCCGTCGAGCGCGCGCGCCGCGCGCGCGGCGAGCTGCCGAAGACGCGCGCGGACAAACGTGGCATGGGGCAGTGGGCACTCGGGTATCGGGAGCCGCTGAACCCGGCCGAACGGACGAAGAAAGACGACGACGGCCTCAACGTGCGCGCGCGCATCGAGACCATCTACTCGACGTCGGGCTTCCGTTCGATCGACAAGGCCGACCTCCGGTCGCGCATGCGGTGGTGGGGCCTCTACACGCAGCGCAGGCAAGGTGTGCCGGGCGGCGCGACCGGTAACGCCGAGCCCGAAGAGCTCGAAGACGAATTCTTCATGATGCGCGTCAGGATCGCCGGCGGGTTGCTCACCAGCGAGCAGCTGCGCGCGATCGCTTTCGTATCGGAACGGTTCGGTCGCGATGTCGCCGACGTTACCGACCGCCAGAACGTGCAGCTGCATTGGATCCGTATCGAAGACGTCCCGCGCATCTGGCAAGAGCTCGAGCGCACGGGACTGACGACGGCTGAGGCGTGCGGGGATACCCCGCGGAATATCCTCGGGTGTCCGCTGGCGGGCATCGAAGCGAACGAGATCATCGACGGGACGGAGCTCGTCATGGAGGTGCATCGCCGTTTCATCGGCGATCCCGCGTTCAGCAACTTGCCGCGCAAGTACAAGACGTCGATCGCGGGATGCCCGCAGCAATGCGCGCAGCACGAGATCAACGACATCTCCTTCGTCGGTGTGCGCCGCGGCGACGGCAGCGTCGGGTACGACCTCTGGGTCGGGGGCGGGCTCGGCCCGACGCCGCAGTTCGCCAAGAGGCTCGGCGTGTTCGTCGAGCCGTCGCTCGTCCCCGACGTATGGGGTGCGGTCACGTCCACGTTCCGCGACTACGGCTACCGGCGCTTGCGTAACCGCGCGCGCTTGAAGTTCCTGATGGCCGACTGGGGACCCGAGCGGTTCCGTGAAGTCGTCGAGCGCGAATACCTCGGGCACGCGCTGCCCGACGGTGACCCGCCGCCGCCGTCTTCGACGACGCAACGCGATCACATCGGCGTCTTCCCGCAGAAAGACGGGCGCTTCTACGTCGGCTTCGCGCCGCGCGCCGGCCGCATCGCGGGCCACCAGCTCCGCCGCGTCGCGGATCTCGCGGAACGCTACGGCGCCGGTCGCATCCGCACGACGACGCAGCAGAAGATGGTGATCTGCGACGTGCCGCAGCAGAACGTTCCCGATCTCGTCGCGTCGCTCGAGGACGAAGACCTGCGCGTGCACGCGTCGAGCTTCCGTCGCGGCACCATGGCGTGTACCGGGATCGAGTTCTGCAAGCTCGCGTTATCGGAGACGAAGGTGCGCGCGCAATGGCTCTACCAAGAGCTCGAGGAACGGCTGCCCGATTTCACGGAAGACATACGGATCAACGTCAACGGCTGCCCGAACAGCTGCGCGCGCTTCCAGATCGCCGACATCGGGTTGATGGGTGCCGTGATGGAACGCGGCGACGGCACACGGTCGGACGCGTTCCTCGTCCACCTCGGTGGTCACCTCGGCGACGGACACACGCTTGGGCGCAAGGTGCGGGGCGTGCGCATCTTCGGCGAAGATCTCGCGGATTACTGCGAGAAGCTCATCCGGCGCTACGTGCAGTCGAAGAACGGGGATCGAAACTTCGCCGAGTACGTGAACCGTTTGTCGGAAGACGAGCTCGCGAGGTTCGCGGCGCCGTGAGCGAAGCCACGGACGGCACGGCGCATGCGTCGCCGTTCTATTGCCCCTACTGCGGGGAGCAGGACATCCGCCCGACGGCGGAGGAGCGCACGTTCTGGTGCAGGACGTGCGACCGGGTGTGGACGTTGCGCTTCATGGCGCTCGGCAACAGGGAGGGGTAGATGCCCGCGATATCGGGGACCGTTTCACGCGAAGGGAAGCCGCTCGGCGGCGCGTACGTGCGGCTCGTCGGGCCATCCGGCGAGTTCGTCGCGGAGGAGTACACCGGCGAGGACGGCGCGTTCTCGTTCCACGTCGTCGGAGGGACGTGGACCCTCGAGGCGCGCGCGGCACATTCGGAGACGGCTCGGCATCCTGTGGACGTCGGATCCGACGACGCGTCGGTCGCGCTCGAGCTGAACCCGGCTTAGCTCGGGCTCGCGGTCTCGCTCGGCGACGGGGTCGCCGGGATCCCGCAGTTCGCGACGCCGAAGGCTCGGATCCGCGCGCGCGCGGCGGCGACGGGGCCCGTCCGGCTCGTGGCGATCGCGCGCAGGACGGGCGACAGCTTCGTGAAGTCGAATCCCACCGAGCGCAGCGAGTTCCCGAACTGCGTCAACGTGCTCGAAAGGAAGTCGTAATCGGGTTTGAGCGACGCCGGAGCGTGCGCGCGCGCTCCGGCGAAGGAAGCCGATAGAAGGCCGAACCGGGGTCGCAGGAGCGCGGGACGAAGCAGCGACGCATCGACCTGGACGGTCGCGTTCTCGAGGACGCGCGCGGCCGGGCAATACGCCGGATCGATCGTCGACGACGGTTTCGCGCTCGGCGAGCCGCTGCTGCACGCGGCCGCCACCAGCAAGGCGACCGCACAGATGCGCTTCATCGACGCGAGGCTAGCACCGGTTCGCCCGTATCAGGCGAACCGGGGTCGTTCGCGATCCCAGCACGATCGGTGCCAGTGTCTCCGGTGCTCGTCTTCGCCGAGGCGCCAGGCTGCAACGTGCGGCGTCCCGGCCGGGATCGCCCCGCCGCAGCCCGGGCATACGTAGTTCTTCAGCGCGCGCTCGCGCGTGATGGTGACCGCTTTCCATCCGGGTGGGGCCGGCGCAGGCAAACCGCCACCGAGTGGCCGGTCGTCCTCGCCGTCTTCGCCGGAACGATCGCGACGGTTGCGACGCGGGCTCACGACCCCGCGGTCTGCCCGCCGTCGATGATGATCGTCGCACCGGTCACGTAGCGGCTCGCGTCGCTCGCGAGCCAGATCGCGGCGCCCGTGATGTCGTCGGTCTCACCCCATCGCTGGATCGGCTGGCGCCCGACCCACTCGCGCGCGACGTCTTCGTTCTCCCACAGGTTCTTGTTGAGGTCCGTCTTCACCCAGCCCGGACAGATCGCGTTCGCGCGTACCGTGCGATGCCCCCACTCGACGGCGAGCGTCTTCGTGAGCCCGATCACGCCGTGCTTGGCTGCTGCGTAATACGAAAGCGTCGGCGCCGCCGACACGCCCGCGACCGACGACACGTTGATCACCGAGCCGCTGCCGCGCTCGAGCATGTGCTTGCCGGTGCTTTGGCAGAACCAGAACACGCTGTCGAGGTTCAGCCGGATCGCTTTCGCCCACCCGTCGCGGCGTGTATCCACAGCCGGGGCCATGAAGCGCGTGCCGCCCGCGTTGTTGACGAGGATGTCGATCGAACCGAGCTCGGACAGCGCGCGCGCGACGCACGCGTCGACCTGCTCGGGATCGGTCACGTCCGTCGTGATGGCGACGGCTTTGCGGCCGGTCGCGCCGATCTTGCCGGCGAGCTCCTCGATATCCGCCGTCGAGCGCGCGGCGAGCGCGACGTCGGCGCCCGCTTCCGCATACGCGGGCGCGATCGCCGCGCCGATCCCTCGCGATGCGCCGGTGACGAGCGCGGTCTTTCCGTCGAGCGAGAACATCTCGAGTCCCATCGGGTTCTCCTCAGTAGGTGTAGAAGCCGCGGCCCGATTTGCGTCCGAGGAATCCCGCGTGGACGAGATGCTCGAGCATCGGCGCCGGTGCGTAGTACGGGTCGCGGAACTCCCGGTACAGGGTTTGGATGATCTGGTACGTGACGTCGAGCCCGACGATATCGGCGAGCGCGAACGGGCCCATCGGATGGCCGCAGCCGAGCTTCATCGCTGCGTCGATGTCTTCGGCGCTCGCGTAGCCGGATTCGAGCATCTTCACGGCGTCGTTGATGTACGGGAAGAGCAACGCGTTGACGATGAACCCTGCCCGATCGGGGCACTCGACGGGGTGTTTGCCGAGCTTGCGCGACAACGCGAATATCGCATCCACCGTTTCTTCACTCGTGCGAACGGTTCGCACGACCTCGACGAGGCGCATCACCGGCGCGGGGTTGAAGAAGTGCATGCCTGCGACCTGCTCCGGTCGTTTCGTCACCGCGGCGAGCGAGATCACGGGGAGCGACGAGGTGGTGCTCGCGAGGATCGCGTGGCTCGGCGTTATCGCGTCGAGCTGCGCGAAGTGTTCGAGCTTGACGTCCAGCTCCTCGGCGATCGCCTCGATGACGATGTCGGCGTCGGCGAACGCATCCATCTCGGTCGTCGTTTCGATCAGCGCGCGCGTCGCTGCGAGCTGCTCGTCGGTCATCTTCCCTCGCTGAACCGCCTTCGCGAGCGATCTCTCGATCGCCGCCGCGGCTTCCGCCGCCCGCTGTTTCGTTCGCGCGCGCAACGCGACGCGGTATCCGGCCTTCGCTGCCACTTCCGCGATGCCGTTCGCCATCGTGCCCGATCCGAGCACGCCGATCTTGCGGATGTGGTTGGCGGCGCCGTCGTCGTGCGCGCGCCCGTGGTGGCCCGCCTCCTTGATGCGCGGCGCGTCCGGCTCTTCGTACTCGTAGAAGCCGCGCGCGCTCTTCCGGCCGAGGAACGACGCCGTGACGAGCTGCTTGATGAGCGGCGCGGGCGCGTACAGCGTCTCGCGGAACTGGCGGTACATCGCCTCGAGGATCTCGTACGTCGAGTCGAGCCCGATCAGGTCGAGCAGCGCGAGCGGGCCCATCGGGTGGCCGCACCCGAGCTGCATCGCAGCATCGATGTCCTCGCGCGACGCGAACCCGCTCTCGAGCATCCGCACCGCGTTGTTGAGGTACGGGAACAGCAACAGGTTCGCGATGAAACCGGCTCGATCCAGACACGTCACCGGCGTCTTCCCGAGCGACTCGACGAAGGCGCGCGCATCGGAAAGCGCGCCGTCGTCCGTCACGACCGTACGAACGAGCTCGACGAGTCCCATCACAGGGGCCGGGTTGAAGAAGTGGATCCCGAGGACCCGCGAGGGACGTGCCGTCTTCACGGCCATCTCGATCACCGGCAACGACGACGTGTTGGTAGCGAAGATCGTTTCCTCGGACACGAGTGGGTCGAGCTTCTCGAACGCGTCCTGTTTCAGGTCGAGCCGCTCCGGCACCGCTTCGATCACGAGGTCGCATCCCTTGAGGTCGTCGAGCGAGGTCGTGCCGGTGATGCGGCCGAGGGTCTCGTCGCGCGCGGATGCGTCGAGCTTCCCACGCTCGACGGCGCGGTCGAGCGAATGCGTGATGCGTTGCAGGCCGCTCGACACACGATCGTCGTCGATCTCGCGGAAGATCACGGTGTACCCGCTGCGCGCGCAGACCTCGCTGATGCCCGAGCCCATCGTTCCGCAACCGAGAACGCCGACGGTCTTGATCGCCATAGCGCGAGCACCCTCCTCGTGGTCGCGGGGAGTATAGGAGAGCCATCTCGGACGGGCTCTCGGTGCAGCGCAGAGGCCCCGGTCTAGACCGAGGCCTCCACAAGACTCCCCGCCGAGCCGCTTCGCTAAGGGGTGAAGCGCTCTTCGTGCATCGGCTATCCCCTCGTGGAGCCTCCTCGAAACCCGACGCGTTCGAACGAAGGCGCGCGCACCGATAGCATCTGTCCATGGGCGTGAACCATCCGAAGGACGAGCCCTGGCTGCTGAGGACCTACGCCGGGCACACCTCCGCGCGCGCCTCCAACGAGCTCTACAAGCAGAACCTCGGCGCCGGACAGACGGGGCTCTCGGTCGCCTTCGACCTGCCGACACAGTGCGGCTACGACGCGGACGACCCGATGGCCGCAGGCGAGGTCGGCAGGGTGGGTGTCCCGGTCGGCTCGATCGGCGACATGCGCGCGCTTTTCGACGGGATCCCTCTCGAGCGCATGAACACCTCGATGACGATCAACGCCACCGCCATGTGGTTGCTCGCCCTCTATGTGACGGTCGCAGAGGAACAAGGCGCCGTGCGCGCGAGCCTGCAAGGCACGACGCAGAACGACATCTTGAAGGAGTACCTGTCGCGCGGCACCTACATCTTCCCGCCGGCTCAATCGGTCCGGCTGATCACCGACATGATCACGTTCTGCGCGCGGGAGATCCCGAAGTGGAACCCGATCAACGTCTGCTCCTACCATTTGCAAGAAGCGGGCGCCGAGCCGCACCAGGAGATCGCGTTCACCCTCGCGAACGCGGTCGCCGTCCTGGATGCGGTCAAAGCGACGGGACGCGTCGATGATTTCGCGCGCGTCTTCGGGCGGATCTCATTCTTCTGCAACGCCGGGATCCGTTTCGTGGAAGAGACTTGCAAGATGCGCGCGTTCACGCAGCTCTGGGAGCGGATCGGCCGAGAGCGCTACGGCGTCTCGGATCCGAAGTTCCTGCGGTTCCGGTACGGCGTGCAAGTTAACTCACTCGGGCTCACGGCGTCGCAGCCGGAGAACAACGTCTACCGGATCATGGCCGAGGCGCTGGCCGTGACGATGTCGAAAGATGCGCGCGCGCGCTCGCTTCAGTTGCCGGCGTGGAACGAAGCGCTCGGGTTGCCACGCCCATGGGACCAGCAGTGGTCGCTGCGGTTGCAGCAGATCCTCGCGCTCGAGACCGACCTGCTCGAGTACGACGACATCTTCGAAGGCTCGGCGGTCATCGAGGCGAAGACGCGCGAGATCGCCGATGCCGCGTGGGCCGAGCTCCAAACGGTGCTCGAGATGAGTGGGTCGCTCGAGGCGATCGGATACATGAAAGAGCAGCTCGTCGCGTCGCTCGCGAGGCGGCAGCGTGCGATCGAGTCGGGAGAGACGCCGGTGGTCGGCGTCAATCGGGATACGGAGTCGGCCCCGTCGCCGCTCGGCGAAGGCATCCACTTCGAGATCCCCGACACCGACGCCGAGAAGAAGCAGATCGCGACCCTCGAAGAGTTCCGCGCGTCTCGGGACGTGACCGGCGCGCGCGCGGCACTCGACGCCTTGCGCCGGGCCGCAGCGACCGATGAGAACCTGATGGACGCCTCGATCGCAGCCGCGCGCGCAGGCGTGACGACGGGGGAGTGGGCGGCTGCGCTGCGCGACGTGTTCGGCGAGTTCCGCGCGCCCACAGGGGTGTCGGCGCAGGCGCTCGCGCCTGCGCCGCACGAGGCGCTCGTCCGCGCGCGCGCCCGCGTCGACGCGGTCGCGCGCGCCATCGGCGTCAAGCGCTTGCGCATCCTCGTCGGGAAGCCGGGGCTGGACGGACATTCGAACGGCGCCGAGCAGGTAGCGGTGCGCGCGCGCGACGCAGGCTTCGAAGTGATCTATCAAGGCATCCGGCTCACGCCCGAGATGATCGCGCGCGCTGCCGCGGATGAAGACGTACACGCGGTCGGGCTCTCGATCCTGTCCGGCGGTCACGCGATGCTCGTGCCGGAGGTCCTGACGCGTATGAAAGCGCTCGGAGTCGACCCGAAGCAGGTTCCCGTCGTCGTCGGAGGGATCATCCCCGAGCACGACGCGCGCGTCTTGATAGACGCAGGCGTCGCGAAGGTGTTCACGCCGAAGGACTTCGACCTGACCGCGATCGTCGCCGACGTGGCTGAACTCGTTGCGGCCGCGCGCGGAGCGTCGGTGTGACCGCCGAGCCGAAGACACCGTCGCACTCGCGAACGGTGTTGGTGCGACAGATGGAGTTCGCCGATGCGAACCTCGCGAACAACGTCCACGGCGGCGTCATCATGCGGATGGCCGATAGCGCGGCAGGGATCGCGGCGGTGAAGCATTGCGGCTCACGCGTCGTCACCGCGGCGATGGACGAGATGAGCTTCATCGAGCCGGTGTTCCTCGGCGAGATCGTGACGGTCTACGCGATGGTGAACGACGTCGGGAAGAGCTCGATGGAGGTCGGCGTGCGGATCGAAGCCGAGAACGCGCGCAGCTCGGACAAGCGTCACGTCGCGAGCGCGTACCTCGTGTTCGTCGCGCTCGACGAGCAGGGGCGGCCCATATCGGTATCGCCGCTCGTGCCCGAGAACGACGAAGAACGCAGGCGGATGGAGGAAGCCAAGATCAGGCGCGCGCACCGCCTGTCCCGAAAGGAAGCTATCCTCGCGCGCCGGCAGGCGAAGGGCGAAGTGTCCTAAGGATCGCGTCCGCCGTGCCCGAACGTCTGCAGCGAGCACCGATGTGAGCGGTTACACTCCCGCCACCTCCGATGTTCGAAGGCCTGAAAGAGCTCGAAGTTCCCGGCGGGCGCAAGCGCGAACGCAGCAAGCGATTCGTTAAGCGCGGCCTGATCGGCGTTGCCGTCGTCGTGCTCGTCGCGATCCTGTTCGAAGGCAGCATCTACCTCAAGGCCAAGAGCAACATCAACAAGGCGAGAGACCGAACGATCGCGCTCCAGCAAGCGCTCCCGAACGCACCGCAGAACATCTTGGTGCTCGGAAGCGATAAGCGCTCGGTCATCGAAGGGATCGACCGGTCCGAGCGACAGTTCCAAGGAGGGTCGGGACAGCGCTCGGACACGATGATCCTGATCCACATCGCCGCGCGCGCGTCGAACGCCGTCGTCGTGAGCATCCCGCGCGATCTGTGGGTCGAGGTTCCCGGCTACGGGCACCAGAAGATCAACGCCGCGTACGCCTACGGCGGTCCGAAGCTCGCGATCAAGACCGTCCAGCTGCTGACGGGCCTCACGATCAATCACTACGTCGAGGTGAACTTCGCAGGCTTCCGCTCGATCGTGAACGACCTCAACGGCGTCGACATCTATGTGAACCGACCGTTGATCGACGCGAAATCGGGCCTCGATATCCCGAAGGCCGGCTGCATCCACATGACGGGCGACGTCGCGCTGTCCTTCGTGCGCGCGCGCTACATCGACCCCACGGCCGACCTCGGGAGGATCCAGCGGCAACAGCTCTTCATGCGAACCGTGATGCATAAAGCGAAGAGCCTCGGGGTCCTGATCGACCCCACGAAGGTTCTCGCGCTTACGAAGGACATCGGACGGTACTTCACGCTCGACAAGAACATGGACGCCACGCAGGTGCAAGCGATCGCGAGCCGGTTGAGCGGCAGCGACCAGAACGTCGACTTCCGCATCGTTCCCGCCAAAGGCTCGTCCGTGCGCGGCTCGTCGGTGTTGCTGCCGTACCCGGGACGCGCGTCGCTGTTATGGGAAGCGCTGAAGAACGAGACCCCGCTCCCGCCGTACGGGAAGACGACACAGTCTGTCCCGGCTCCGCGCGATGTCTACGTCAAGATCTTGAACGGCTCCGGGATCGACGGGCTCGGGCAGCGCTTCAAGACGAAGCTCACAGCACTCGGGTTCCACGTCGACTCGGTGAAGACCGCAACCACGACGGTCGCTCAAACCCAGATCACGTACGCGACGGGCGGCGCGAACTCGGAGATCCTGAAGGCGGATCTCGTCAAGAAGTACCTGCCCTCCTCGCTCGTGTATCCGGGCCCCTCGAGCCAGACGACCGACGTGATCGTGACGCTGGGCCCCGACGCGAACCCGACGACGTCGCCGAGCCCGGCGCCGGCTGCCAAGGCGAAGCCGAAGGCGACCGGCTCGTCGTGCGGATAGCGCGATGCGCGTCGTCGTAACGGGAGCGGGGGGACAGCTCGGGCGCTCGCTCCAGCGCGCGCTCACGTCGCACGAGGTCGTCATGCTCTCGCACGCAGCGCTCGACGTTGCCGACCCTGCGGGCGTCGAAGCGGTGCTTCGATCGTCGAGCCCGGACGCGATCGTGCACGCCGCGGCGTGGACCGACGTCGACGGGTGCGAGACGGACCCGGAGCGCGCGCGGCTCGTCAACGTAGGTGGAACCCAGAACGTCGTGGAATCGGCCGGCAGCGCCTACGTCGTGTGCGTGAGCACCGACTACGTCTTCAACGGTTCGGCGTCGCGCCCGTACGTCGAGACCGACGACACCGAACCCGTGCAGATGTACGGGCTCACGAAGCTCGACGGTGAACGCGTGGCGCTCGCGTCCGGCGCGCGCGCGGCCGTCGCCCGTACGGCGTGGCTCTACGGCGACGGCGGCCGCAACTTCGTCGGTGCGATCGTGCGCGCCCTTCGCAAAGGCGACCCCATCGACGTCGTCGACGACCAGGTCGGGTCGCCGACGTCGTGCGACGATCTCGCGCGCGCGATCGCGTTGATGCTCGAAGGGCAACCGACGGGGGTGTTCCACGTCGTCGACGGCGGCGAGGTCTCGCGCTGCGGGTTCGCGCGCGCGATCGCCGCGGGGATCGGTGTCGATCCAGGTCTCGTCCGTGCGATCGCAACCGAGGCCGCGCCGCCGCGCCCGGCGAAGCGTCCTTCGTATGCGCCGCTCGAGGGCGCGGCGTGGCGCAAAGAGGGATTCGACGACCTGCCGGGGTGGGACGACGCGCTGGCTCGCGCGCTGCCGAGTATCCTCGCCACGATGTGAAGGCGTTCATCATCGCCGGCGGGTTCGGCACACGCATGCGTCCGCTCACCGACGCCGTCCCCAAGTCTCTGTTGCCTGTCCTGAACAAGCCGTTCCTGGAGCACCAGCTCGAGCAGCTGGCCGCCGTCGACGTGACCGAGACGTATCTCCTCACCGGCTACCTCGCGGAAGACTTCGCGACGTTCGCGAAGCACATGAAGACACGCGGGATAACCGTTCATGTCTCGACCGAGGAAACGCCGCTCGACACCGCAGGCGCCGTGCGACAGGTGCTCGACACCATGGACGGGACGGCGCTCGTGCTGAACGGTGACGCGGTCATCGCCGGCTTGGATTGGCGAGCCGCGATCGACGCGCACACCGCATCGGGAGCCGCCGCGACCCTCGTGCTGGTGCATCTCGACGACGCGACCGGCTACGGGCTCGTCCGCTACGACGAGGAGAGCTGGGTCACCGAGTTCACGCAGCTGTCGATGAACGACACCGACTCGCGAGGGTGGATCAACGCAGGCAACTACGTCCTCGAGCCCCGCGCGCTCGCGCACGTTCCGGCCGACACGCGATGGTCGTTCGAGAAGCAGGTATTCCCCGAGCTTGCGAAGGCGCACGAGCTGCGCGCGCATCCGAGCGACGGTTTCTGGCTCGACTTCGGCACGCCGCAACGCTATCTCGAAGGACATTTCGACGTGCTGTCCGGGCGCGCGCGGCTCAACGTCGAGGGCGAGCTGTTGACCGAGTCCAAGCGGTTCGAGGACGGCACCGCGCTCGAGGCCCCGGTGCTGCTGAGCCACGCACCGGTCGGCAAGGGCGCCATGCTCGGGCCGCTCACCACGCTCGGCCCGCGCGCGAAGGTTGGTGCAGGCGCGCGCATCGAGCGCAGCGTGATCCATGAAGACGCCGTGATCGGCGAGGGCGCCGTGGTAAGGGGATCGATCATCGGTCGCGGCGCCGAAGTCAACGCTGGCACCGAACTGACCGACACAGTGATCGCATAGCTATCGTTTGGACACTCGATGACACAGAAGCGCGCGCTCGTGACCGGCATAACCGGGCAAGACGGCCTTTATCTGGCCGAATTCCTCGTAGACAAGGGCTATCAGGTCTACGGGCTCATCCGCGGGCAAGCGAACCCGAAACGGCGGGTCGTCGAAGACGCGATCCCTCAGGTCGAGCTCGTCGAGGGAGACCTTTCCGACATGGCGTCGCTGATCGCTGCGCTCGAGTGGTGCCAGCCCGACGAGGTGTACAACCTCGGCGCGATCAGCTTCGTGAAGCTCTCGTTCAGCCAGCCGGAGCTGACGGGGGACATCACCGGCCTCGGCGCGCTGCGCATGCTCGAAGCGATCCGCATCGTGAACAAGCAGATCCGGTTCTATCAGGCGTCGTCGTCGGAGATGTTCGGAAAGGTCCGCGAAGTTCCGCAGAACGAGCTGACGCCGTTCCATCCGCGCTCGCCCTACGGCGTGGCGAAGGTGTACGCGCACCACATGACGGTGAATTACCGCGAGTCGTACGATCTGTACGCGTGTAGCGGCATCTGCTTCAACCACGAATCGCCTCGCCGGGGTCACGAGTTCGTCACCCGGAAGATCACGTCGAGCGTCGCGCGCATCGCGCACGGGCTCCAGAAAGACATCGCGCTCGGAAACATCGACGCGCAGCGCGACTGGGGCTACGCGGGCGACTTCGTCGAAGGCATGTGGATGATGCTCCAGCAAGATGAGCCGGACGACTACGTGCTGGCGACCGGAGAGACCCACACCATCCGCGAGCTGCTCGAGCTCTCGTTCCGTGAGGCGGGTCTCGGCGACTGGCAGCCGTACGTGCGCCAGGACGAGCGGTTCATGCGACCGGCCGACGTCGAGCTGCTCGTCGGCGACGCGTCGAAGGCGCGCTCGAACCTCGGGTGGAACCCACGCGTCTCGTTCGCCGAGCTCGTGAAGATGATGGTGGCTTCCGACCTCGAGATCGAAGCCGGGAGCGCGCGATGAAGATCGCGATCGTCGGAACCGGGTACGTCGGTCTCGTCACGGGTTCGTGCTTCGCCGATCTCGGCCACGACGTCGCTTGCGTCGACATCGACCCCGACAAAGTGCAGAAACTGCGCGCCGGCGAGATCCCGTTCTACGAGCCGGGCCTCGACGAGGTGGTCGCGCGCGGCCTTGAAACCGGGCGGCTGACCTTCACGATGTCGCTGCGCGATGCGATGGCCGGTGCGCAGTTCGTCTTCATCTGCGTGCAGACGCCCTCGGCCGAGGACGGCAGCGCCGATCTCTCGCGCGTCGAGCAGGTTGCGACGGATCTCGTTCCCCTGATCGGCGCTTACGTCGTGGTCGTGAACAAGAGCACGGCCCCCGTCGGCACGGCTCAGAAGATCGAGCGGACGATCCGCGCGCGCCTGCCCGAGCACATCGAGTTCGACGTCGCCGCGAACCCCGAGTTCCTGCGCGAGGGGAGCGCTGTGTTCGATTTCATGCACCCGGACCGCGTCGTGGTCGGATCGAAGTCGCAGCGCGCGGCTGCCGCGCTCGGCGAGCTGTACCGGCCGCTCGGCGCGCCGCTGATCATCACCGACCCCGCAAGCGCCGAGCTCATCAAGTACGCCTCGAACACCTTCCTCGCCACCAAGGTCAGCTTCATCAACGCGATCGCCAACATCTGCGACTCCGTCGGCGCCGACGTCAAGGACGTGGCGCTCGGGATGGGGTACGACGCGCGGATCGGCTTCGAGTTCCTGAAGCCCGGGCCGGGGTTCGGCGGTTCCTGCTTGCCGAAGGACTCGCGCGCGCTTGTGAAGCTGGCCGAAGAGAACGGGTACGACTTCTACCTCCTGCAGGGCGTTCTGGACGTGAACTCCGAGCAGCACCGCGTCATCGCGCGGAAGGTCGAGCGGGTGACCGACGGTGTGTCCGGCAAGACCATCGCGGTGTGGGGCTTGTCCTTCAAGCCGAACACGGATGACGTGCGCGACTCACCGTCGATCGCCGTCGTTCGCCTCCTCCAAGAGATGGGAGCTCGCATCCGTGCATACGACCCCGTCGTGGGCGACCACGTCTACGCGAAGCTCGGCGTCGAGCGCGCGACCGATCCGATCGACGCGGCGTCCGGCGCCGAGTGCGTCCTGGTGCTGACCGAGTGGAACGAGTTCCGCTGGCCCGACGTCGAGCGGTTGCGCGCGGTTATGGCTCGTCCGGCGATCGTCGACGCGCGGAACCTGCTCGATCCGCACGTATTGCGGCAAAACGGATTCACATACGAGGGCGTCGGCCGCTAGAAACTCACTCCACTTGCCCCGTTCGCGCGCCCGTTTGGCGCGCGTGCGTCCCGGACGATGATCGCGGATCTGCACAGACCGGACACCCAAAGTACTGAAACGTGCTCCTTCGAGCCTCGTTTTCGCTCACAAGGAAACCGGTCTGTGGGGTGAACCAGTGAACGTTCTCATCCGCTTTTTCGCACTGACGCATGCGCCGAGCAAGCGCGCGCGCGTGACGGTCTTGATGATGCTCGCGGTCGGGGCAGCGATGCTGACGGCCGCCATCGGCAACGCTTCGGTTCCCGCGTCGGTCGTCTCTGCGACGACGAGTGGCCCCGGCGACGGGCACATCAACCAGATCACGGTGACCTTCGCCACGCCTCTGCAGCCGCAGTCTGTGAAGGTGTCGAGCGGCCCGAACGACCCCGGCATCTACGTCGACGGGTACCAGGCTTCTTCGGCGGCGGTCGTCGACGCGACGACGCTGCGGATCGATCTCGTGGAAAGCGCCGTATACGACACAGGCGCCACCCCAACCCTTCACTACGTCCCCTTCGGAGC
>JBHELL010000287.1:0-3703 GCA_046263075.1 Actinomycetota bacterium
GTCATGGTCAAGCCCGCGACGCCATACCTCGACGTCGTTCGCGCGGTGAAAGACGCAACGCGCGGGCCGCTCGGCGCCTACAACGTCAGCGGCGAGTACGCCGCGATAAAAGCCGCCGCCGCGAACGGATGGCTCGACGAGCGTGCGGCGATGATGGAAACCCTGACCTCTATCCGGCGCGCAGGGGCGGACTTCGTCGTGACGTACTTCGCGAAGGACGCAGCCGCAGCGTTGCGGAGCATGTGATGCGCACCGTCGACCTCCACGTGGTGTGAGCAACTCAGACGACCTGTTCAAGCGGGCGCTCGAAGCGATCCCCGGAGGCGTGAACTCTCCCGTGCGCGCGTACGGCGCAGTGGGCGGTGTTCCACGGTTCGTCGCGCGCGCGCGCGGCTCGACGATCACCGACGTGGATGGGAACGACTACGTCGACTACGTGATGTCGTGGGGCGCGGCGATCCTCGGACACGCACACGAGCACGTCGTGGATGCCGTCGCGCGCGCCGCACGCGCGGGTTCGTCGTACGGCGCGCCGACCGAAGGTGAGCTCGTCCTCGCCGAGCGCATCGCGGACGCCGTGCCGAGCATCGAACGCGTGCGACTCGTGTCGAGCGGGACCGAGGCTGCGATGAGCGCGATCCGGCTCGCGCGCGGAGCGACAGGACGCGCGAAGCTCGTGAAGTTCGCCGGCTGCTACCACGGGCACAGCGATGCGTTGCTCGCCGACGCGGGGTCGGGCGTCGCCACGTTCGCGATCCCGGGAACCCCTGGCGTCACCGCAGGTGCGACGCAAGACACGCTCGTGCTGCCATTCAACGACGTTGCGGCCGTTCGTGCCGCGTTCGGCGAGGCGGGCGGCGCGATCGCATGTGTGATCGTCGAGCCGGTCGCGGCGAATATGGGTGTCGTCCCGCCGGCGCCCGGATTCCTCGATGAGCTGCGTGCGCACTGCGACCGGCACGGAGCTCTCCTGATCTTCGACGAGGTGATCACAGGATTCCGCCTCGGAACCGGCGGCGCGCAGGAATGGTTCGGGGTGCGTCCGGACCTGACCCTGCTCGGCAAGGTCGCCGGCGGTGGACTGCCGCTCGCGGCCTTCGGCGGACGAACCGACGTCATGGAGCAGCTCGCTCCGGCCGGGCCGATCTACCAAGCCGGAACGTTGAGCGGGAACCCGATCGCTGTCGCCGCTGCGCTGGCGACGCTCGACGTGCTGCGCACCGAGCCGCCGTACGCGCGCCTCGAGCGGATGGCCGTTGCGATCTGTGACGCTTTCGACGGCGCAACCGTGAACCGCGCAGGCTCGCTCTTCTCCGCCTTCTTCACCGACGGATCCGTCACGGATCTCGTGACCGCGCGTGCACAAGACACGACACGGTACGCGCGCTTCTTCCATGCCATGCTCGATCGCGGTATCTGGCTTGCACCGAGCGGGTTCGAAGCGTGGTTCGTGTCGGCAGCGCATACCGATGAGGACGTGGAGCGAACGGTCCAAGCGATCGAGGCGTCGTTGCGAGAAACGCTTTAAGCCAGAGCCGGCTCGAGACGCGCGCGCTCTTCGTTCTCGCGGGTTTCCGCGCGTGCGAGCAGCATCAGATGCACGATCAGCGCGATCAGCGATATCAGGAAGAAGTACGTCGAGTACAGGAAGACGAGCCCTTTGTCGCGGTAGGCGAATACCGTCGTCTCGGGATGTTTCGCGGTCGCGGGGATGGTCGCACCGAATAACAGGCGGCCGCCGACGAACTTGTAACGGATCGCCGACGCCGGCGGGATCGATGCTTCGTCCGGGGTGGCCGGTGGTCCGGGCAGACGGAACGCCCAGTCGCCCGGATCCGTCGCCTGCTCGTTCTGCTTCGCCGCGAGCGCAGCTTCGCTCTTCTCGATCTTGGTCCGAAGAACCTCGAACTCGCCGCGCGCGTCGATCTTTCCGGGGTACACTTTCGTGCCGCCTTGCGGGAGCGCGTCCCACCCGTTCGGGAACGACGACACGTCGCTCGCGTAATCCTCGCGCGCGACCTGGCTCGAGGGAGTGAACGGGATCCATCCGGCCTCGCGACCGCGGGGTCCGGTGCCGGGTGTCGTGCCCGGAAGGCCGAGCGTCCAGACCGCGGACATGATCATCATCCATGCCGCCAGCGAGATCATCGTTATCAGGTACGCCTTGCGCGCGCCGAAGTTCGACATCAACAGCATGTAGATCGAGCCCACGAGAACGCCGAGGCAGATGACGAGCGAGATAACCGCCGGCGCACCGCGGAAGCAACCGTCGCAGGCGAGGAGTCCGTTGATCGCGATCACCTCTGGATGCTCCTCAAGAACAGCACGAGCGAGTGGATCGCTTTATCGCCGAGCCCCGCCCACGCGGGCATCGAGGGCCGGTTCGTGTTGAGGCGCCCGTTGCGGATGGTGTCGTACACCTGACATTGCAGGTTCCCCATCGACGCGGTCGTGGCCCCCGGCGTGTCGCAACCGTGATCCTCTTGCAACCTACGGAACTCGATCTGCAGGTTCGGGCCGACGCTGCCTCGTCCTGCGAGCGAGGCGATCAGGGCGGGGTTGGCCGACATCTGCTGGACTTCCTTCGCGCTGTTGTGACAGACCGCACAGTTGGCGAGGAACAGCTGGGCGCCGTCGAGCGACTCGGCGGCCGGGAACTTCACCTGGATCGACTGGATGTACGCGATGAGATCGTCGATCTGCGCCGAGTTGAACGAGCCGCCGAACGCGATCGACCACGTCGGCATCGGCGTCCCCGGGCGACCGCGCTGGATCGCGTCGAAGATCAGCTGCGTGATCTCGTCGTCGCTGCGGCCCATCTGCTCGTAGCGGCTGTACACGTACTTGAGCGGCGGCTCGGCGTAGGGCCGGGTCGCCCCGTTGATCAGGTACTGCTGAACGGTTCCTTCGCCGCCGATCCCGTGACAGCGGATGCAGAAGCCGACGACGGGCGGCTCGGCGTTCGGGTTGCCTTCGAACAGCGTCTTCCCGGCATCGACGGCGTTCTTCTGGAACTGCGTTCGCTTGGACGCCTCGCGGACGGGTTCGCGGAACCAATACAGCGGCAGCCAGAGCGACATCAGGATCACCGCCGCCGTGCCGACGATCAGATATTTCACGAGCGTTCGCGACTCGAGCTCTTCGTCGCTCGGTGCCGGGCGGTACGCGGGCGGGACCTTGGCGAGTCGTCGTCCGCGCAGCTCGCCGAGGGATGCCATCGCCAACAAGCCGCCGAACAGCAACAGCCCGATCGCGATGCCGACGGCTGCGCCCGCGCGCGCGTCGAGTGCGAAGAGTCCGTGCATCAGTGCCCGCCTACCGGGGCGACGCAGAACGCGCCTTCGGGGTTCTGACCGGTCGTGTTCGTTCCGCGCGGTGGGCCCGTGACGATGATGCCGTGTCGATCGTCAGCACGCCGCCTTGCTCCGTGATCGGGAACCGGTCGAGCCCTCGCGGCGCCGGACCGAGCTTGTACTCACCGGCACGGTTGTACTTGGAGCCGTGGCACGGACACTCGAACCACTGGCTCACCTGGCAGAACGGCACACGACAGCCGAGATGCACGCATTTCTGGTACAGCGCCATCAGGCCGTCGCCGACCAGGCCGTTGTAGATCGTGTCCGCGCCGTCCCCGTCGTAGTTGATGAGATAGAAGCGCCCGGCGCCGTAGTAGAAGGGGACACGATCCGCCTGGATCTGGGAC
>JBHELL010000288.1:0-6407 GCA_046263075.1 Actinomycetota bacterium
GACGTTGACGACCTCGACCGACGCGCGCCCGGAGAGCCGGATCCCTTGCTTGCCTTCCGGCCCGAACCGGATCGGCTTGCCGTGCTCGAGACGGATCTGGTTCAGGTCCTTCCCGTCCTTGCCGGTGAGCAGATCGAATGCGCCGTCGTTGAAGATGTTGCAGTTCTGGTAGATCTCGACGAACGCGGTACCGCGGTGTGCCGCCGCCGCTCGAAGCACCTCCGTCAAGTGTTTCCGATCGACGTCGAGCGTCCGCGCGACGAACGTGCACTCCGAGCCGAGGGCGAGCGCCACCGGATTGAACGGCTGGTCGAGCGAGCCGAACGGCGTCGACTTCGTCACTTTGCCAAGCTCGGACGTCGGCGAATACTGGCCCTTCGTCAATCCATAGATCTGGTTGTTGAACAGGAGGATCGTCAGGTTCACGTTCCGACGCATCGCGTGGATCAAGTGGTTACCGCCGATCGACAGACCGTCACCGTCTCCGGTGACGACCCACACCGTCAGGTCCGGCCGGGACGTCGCCAGGCCGGTCGCCACGGCAGGCGCGCGCCCGTGGATCGAATGCATCCCGTACGTGTTCATGTAGTACGGGAAGCGGCTGGAGCAACCGATCCCCGACACGAACACCATGTTCTCGCGCTTCACGCCGAGCTCGGGCATGAACCCTTGGATCGCAGAAAGGATCGCATAGTCGCCACAGCCGGGACACCAGCGAACCTCTTGGTCCGATGTGAAGTCCTTCTTCGTGAGGACCGAGCCGTTGCCGTTTCCTTCAGCCATGGATGATCAGCACCTCTTCAGGATCTCGGTCTCGAGCTCCGACGCGCGGAACGGAAGACCGGTCATCTTGTTGTAGCCCTTCGCGTCGACTAAGAACTCGGCGCGCACCATCTTGAGCAGCTGCCCGAGGTTGTTCTCTGGGATCAAAACGCGCGCGTAGCTCTTCAGCGTCTCGCCCGTGTTCCGCGGGAGCGGGTTCACGTGCATCAGCTGCGCGTGCGCCACCTTCTTCCCGGCCGCGCGGACCTTGGCGCATGCCGCTTTGATCGGACCGTAGGTCGAGCCCCAGCCGAGCACCAGCAGCTCGGCGTCGCCGTCCGGGTCGTCGACGATGAGCTCGGGGATGTCCTCGGCGATCTTCGCGATCTTCGCCGCGCGGATCCGGCTCATGTAATCGTGGTTCGCGGGGTCGTAGCTGACGTTCCCGGTTCCGTCTTGTTTCTCCAGTCCGCCGATGCGGTGCTCGAGACCCGGTGTCCCCGGGACTGCCCACGGGCGCGCGAGGTTCTCATCGCGCAAGTAAGGCCAGTACGTTCCTTCGTGGTTCGGCAACGTCGCGAACTGTGTCGAGATGTCGGGCAGCGACGAGGCGTCGGGGATGTGCCAGGGCTCGGAGGAGTTGGCAAGGAACGTGTCCGAGAGTATGTAGACCGGCGTCCGATACTTGAGCGCGATGCGCGCCGCTTCGATGGCCGCGTGGAAGCATTCGGCCGGTGTGCGGGGAGCGATGATCGGCGCCGGGGCCTCGCCGTGACGGCCGTACATCGCGAGCAACAGGTCGGCGGCTTCCTGCTTCGTCGGCATACCCGTCGACGGCCCCGCGCGCTGCACGTCGCAGATGATCATCGGTAGCTCGAGCATGATGCCGAGCGAGATCGCTTCGGCCTTGAGGTCGAGCCCGGGACCCGACGTCGCGGTCACCCCGAGATGCCCGCCGAAGGCGGCGCCGAGCGCGGCACACGCGGCCGCGATCTCGTCTTCCGCTTGCAGCGTCCGAACGCCGAAGTTCTTGTGCTTCGCGAGCTCGTGCAAGATGTCCGACGCCGGCGTGATCGGGTAGCTCGCGTAGTAGAGGGGCAACTGCGCGCAGCTCGACGCCGCGACGAGACCCCAGGCGAGGGCGGTGTTGCCGGTGATGTTCCGGTAGGTGCCGGGCTCGTACTTCGCCGGCGGAACCTCGTACCGGTGCGCGAAGAGCTCGGCGGTTTCACCGAAGTTGTACCCGGCCTTGAAGGCGCGCAGGTTCGCTTCGAGGATCCCCGGCTTGGACTTGAAGCGGGCTTCGATCCATCGCAGCGTCACGTCCGTCGGCCGCGTGTACATCCAGGACACGAGCCCGAGCGCGAACATGTTCTTCGCGCGCTCTGCATCCTTCTTCGTGATCCCCTCGATGTCTTTCGTGCCCTCGAGCGTCATCGTCGTCATCGGAACCTCGAGGACCTGATACGCCGACAGCGATCCATCGACGAGCGGGTTCGACGTGAAACCCGCGCGCTCGAGGTTCTTGTCGGAGAAGGCATCCTTGTTGACGATCAAGATCCCCCCGGCGGCGAGATCCTTCACGTTCGTCGCGAGCCCGGCAGGGTTCATCGCGACGAGCACGTTCGGTTGGTCTCCCGGCGTCAGGATGTCTTCCGAGGAGAACTGCAGCTGGAACCCCGACACGCCGAACAGCGAGCCTGCCGGCGCGCGGATCTCGGCCGGGAAGTCCGGCAACGTCGCGAGGTCGTTGCCGAGGATGGCGGTCGCGCTCGTGAAGCGCTCGCCGGTGAGCTGCATGCCGTCGCCGGAGTCCCCTGCGAAACGGATGACGACGCGAGAAACTTCTTCTACCGATTTCGACATCTCAATCCCTGTCCAAGTGTGGCCGCCCGCTCTTACGCGTCAAAGCCGCCGGACGAGTGGTCGTGTCCCGGCGGCAGAAACAAATACTACGCCCGTTTCCGCAGGTAAGTGCGTGGCGCGGTCGACCTATACTGACGATCACGGTGACCATTTACCTGGATAACGCCTCCACTACCCCGATCCATCCCGAGGCGCTCGAGGCGTTCATCCGCGCGACCACCGACACGTTCGGGGACCCCTCGAGGCTCTACGGCGAGGCCCGCCGAGCCCGCATCGCCCTCGACGCTGCTCGCGACACGACGGCGCGCACGATCGGGGCGCGCGCGGAGGAGATCGTCTTCACCGGCGGCGGGACCGAGTCGTGCAACCTCGCCGTCTCGGCCGGCGCGCGCGCTGCGGCGGCGGCGCGCAAGCCGAAACGCATCGTCGTAAGTGCAGTCGAGCACACGGCGGTGCTCCATGCCGCGCGCGCGCTCGAGCCGGAGTTCGAGGTGGTCGTTGCCCCGGTGGACGGATCCGGCAGGCTCGATCTGGAAGGCTGGCGAGCCGCCTGCGAGGGCGGCACGGGGCTCGCGTCGATCCAGCTCGCCAACCCCGAAGTCGGCACGATCCAGCCCGTTGCCGAAGCCGCAGAGATCGCGCGCGGCGCGGGAGCCGTCGTCCACACGGACGCGTGCGCAGCGCTCGGCCGCGTCGGCGTCGACGTGAGATCGCTCGGCGTCGACCTCGTGAGCGGCTCGTCGCACAAGGCATACGGCCCGAAGGGGGCTGGGCTGTTGTGGGTGAAGCGGGGTGTGCGGGTGCGTCCCTCAATGGTCGGCGACGATCGCGAACGCGGTCGCCGAGCCGGGATCGAAAATCTCCCGGCCGCCGCAGGATTCGCAGCCGCGTTGCTCGCCCGCGCGACCGAGATACCCGCTGAAGAACCGAGGTTGCGCGCGATGGCGGCTCGGCTGCGGGACGAGATCCGCCGTCGCGTGCCGGGTGTCGTCGTCCACGGTCGCGCCGACGGCGTGCCGGGGCTCGTCGCCTTCAGCGTGCTGTACGTCGAGGGCGAGGCGTTGTTGCTGGGGCTCGACCGGAAAGGCATCGCGGTGCATTCGGGATCGTCGTGCACGTCCTCGGTCCAAGAGCCGTCACACGTGCTTGCGGCGATGGGTGCGATAACGCAGGGGTCGCTCCGCGTTTCGATGGGCAGGGACACGACCGACGGCGATATCGATGCGTTCGTCGACGCGCTACCCGACGTCGTCGCGCGCGCGCGCGAGCTGGCCGGGTCGAGCGCCCTCGTGGAGTCCGAGCGATGAGTGACGCGCGCGTCGTGATCGACTGCCTCGGTGAGGTCTGTCCGATGCCGGTGATCGAGCTCGCCAAAGTTGCAGGCTCGGCACCCGCCGGCACGCTCATCGAGATCCTCTCCGACGACCCGGGATCGAAGGTCGACATCCCGGTGTGGTGCCGGATGAAGGGCCACGAGTTCGTTGAGCGGCTCGACCGGGACGGCGGCTGGGCCTTCATTCTCCGGACCGCATAGACCCCGTTCCGGTTCCCCCGCAATGTCCGGCATGGCCGGGCTTTCCGGCAAGGACATACACCGCGGCGGACTGAATCTACATGCATGACCTGGCGCGCGCGCGTGTTCGTGATCCTCGGCGTCACCGCGCTGGTGTCGATGCCGCTGGGGGCGCCGGCCGGCGCCGGGATGAACTTGACCGGCAGCTCGCCCGCCAACCACTCTTCCTCGAGATCTGCGGCGGTCTCGGTCGTCATGTTCACCTACGACGTGGATCTGATCGCGCCCCCGCGGTCGACGCTCGCCGTCTCGGATCCCTCGGGTGTCCCCCTGCAGGGGTCCGTCGCCTTGTGCGGAGCGCAGTCCTCGACGGGAGGCCAACGCTCGATCTGCTTCACACCCTCGGCACACCTGACTGCGGCGGCGGATCCCTACAGCGCGCGCTCGTCCGTGTTCGGGCCCGGCCAAGCATCGTCATCGGATACGACGACGTTCACCATCGACGACACGGCGCCGGCCGCGCCGGTCATCACATCCCCGAAGGATCCTGGATTCATCAACGGGTACCTGATGGTTTCGGGGACCGCCGAGCCTTACTCGACGGTGTCGGTCGCCGGATGGAAGGCTCCGCTGTCGATCTCCACAAGCAGTGACGGAGGATGGGTCGCCATCGTCTCCGGTCCCGACGGGAGCTACGCGCTCGCCGCAACCGCAACGGACGCGGCAGGAAACGTGAGCAGGGTGTCGTCGACTGTCCGCGTGACGATCGATACCATCGCTCCCCCCGCGCCCGTCGTAACGACACCGCCCGACGGCGGGATCCTCACGGGCTCGACACTCGAGACCGGCGGGACGGCCGAACCGCTCGCCCAGGTCTGGATCTTCGACGGAGACACCCTGAAGGGCTCGCCAACCGCGAGCCCCGCCGGAGCCTTCACCGCGGAGATCGCGCTCGACGACGGAGCGCACACGATCACGGCCTTCGCCATAGACCGAGCGGGGAACCGCAGCGCGACGACGCCGCCCTTGCACGTCTGGATCGACAGCAGGAACGGCGTTCCGCGCGTCGACCAGCCGGTGCCCGACGTCGTCGTTGCCGATCCGCAGATGACGATCGCAGGGTTCGGCCGGCCGGGATGGACTGCGATGGTTCGAGAGGCGGGTGCGGTCGCTGGGACGGCGACGATAGGAGCGGACGGAAGATGGACCCTCACCCGCACATTCTCTGAGGCTCGACACACGCTCTCCGTCACCGCCGTCGACCCTGGTGGCGTCGAAAGCGCCGCGCAAACAGTCTCTTTCACCGTCGACCTGCACGCACCCGACCCTCCGCAGATCCTCAAGCCGCCGCAGCAGGTGATACGCGCGGGTGTGGTTGCGATCTCCGGCCGAGCCGAGCCCAACGCATTTATCGCCCTCGCCTCGGAGACCAAGCAGTACGCGAACGCGCGCGCCGACGCAGCAGGGGCGTGGAGCGCGCGCGCGACGCTCGACGACGGCACCGTGACCATCGCTGCGTACGCCATGGACGCGGCAGGCAACGTGTCGGAGCCGGGGACGCTGACGATAACGGCGGACGGAACCCGTCCGACGGCTCACATCACGACACAAGATCAGACGGTGCTGCTCCCGGGAACGAGCGTGACCGGCACGGCAGACGACGAACGCGGGATCGACAGGGTGCTCGTAACATGCACGGATCCCCGCAACACCACGCAGTGCTACGCCTACGCGACGCTCACGAAGGATGCGAGTGAGCGACACGCGACATGGGCGCTCTCGCCGGGCGTGCTCCTGCCCGGCGTCTACACCGTCGGCGCGCAGGCCTTCGATGAGGTCGGGAACCCCTCGATGATCAGTAAGGTGACACTGATCATCGCGTGAGCACGAGCTCATCGCCGACCGAGATAACACCGGGCGCTCGCACCGCCGCATAGATCCCGACGACGTTGTCCGTCTCGCGCGTCGTCGTCGCAAGGATCTGCTTGTCATTCGCGAGCTCCGACTGCGCATGCGTCGTGATGACGCACCGCCGGCACTCTTTGGTCGGCTCCAGCCGCACGTCGCGGGCGGAAAGGGTAGCGCCGAGCCACCCCCGCTCGACCTCGCCTGCGCCGTCGCAGTCGACGACGATGTTCGGGCGGAACCGCCGGGGGTCGAAGCGGCTCGACGGGGCGAACCGGGTGAGGTGAGAGAGCGTGGCCGTCGTCACGAGATGCACCGCCGACGAATCGAAGAAGCCCGCGCCCGCACGCCCGCGGAACGT
>JBHELL010000289.1:0-10663 GCA_046263075.1 Actinomycetota bacterium
CGACCTCCCACGACCGCTCGCCCCCGTTCTCCATCTCGATCTTGGCGGTCACCGTGCCGGCGCCGGCGGGAAGACGCGCGAGCACCGACGGCGCCGTGCCGTCCCACGACGCAGTCACCGGCTCGAGCGCGCGCGCCCGCAGCTGCTCTCGGCGTTCGGTGATCGCGTCTTCGATGTCAGATGTGAACGAGACGCCGGCGCCTAGCGCGCGCAATACCGCGAGGATCGTGTCGGGCTCCGCGCTCCTTCTCGTCGAGGTGACGTCGTCGTACGAGGTCTGGACGTTCCACAGACGGGCGAGCTCTTGCAGCTCTTTCATGCGTTCAAGGCCGATCGGAGTCCCCGGACCGCGATCGGCAACCACGCGGGACGGTTGGCGGCTTCGTACCCGATCTCGTAGATCGCCTTCTCCAGAAGGAAGACGTCGAGCAGCGATCGGAGCGAAGAGCGGTCGTGTGGCAGCAACCCCGACGGCCGTGCGCTGTCGAGATACCCGCGCAGGAATGAGGCCGCCATCCACCGGTACCAGAGGTCCGCCCAGGGTCCGAGCGCCACCCGTTGCTCTGCCACGATCGGATCGCTCGATTGCTGCAACGCAACTTCGATCGCGTAGTTGAACGAACGCAACATCCCTGCGACGTCCGACAGCGGCGACCGCTTGATGAGCCGCGTGCCGAGCGGGCGCCACGGCTCGCCCTCGAAGTCGATGATCACGAAATCCTTACCGGTGTGCAGGACCTGTCCGAGGTGGAAGTCTCCGTGTGTGCGGATCAGCTGCGAGCCGAGCGGCCGGTCGCCCAGTGCGGCGAACGCCTGCAACGTCCGGTCTTCGAGCGAGACGGCTGCGATCGCATCCGGTGAATGATCGCGTCGCAGCGTCATGAAGACGTTTCGAGCCATCCGGCGCATCGACTGGTACAGCGCCTTCTGCGCGAACGGCGTCAGCGGCTCCGGCTTGAAGAGCGGGTCGTCGATCCCCGATGCGAGCTCGACGTGAAGCTCGGCCGTCCGTTGGCCGAGCAACCGCGCCATGTCGAGCGAAGGACCGACGAGCTCGTGCACGATGTCCGGCGCGTCGAGGTCGGCGAGATCGACCAAGTGCGCGCCGTCAAGCGGCGGTGGTTCTTCTTCACGCTGACACCGCGCGAGCGCCTCGTTCAAGTACGCGCGCGCTTGGTCGAGCGTATAGCTCCACGCGTCACCTTCGTTCGGAACGAATCCTTGCAAGATGCCGAGCGTCACCGGCTGCCCGTCGCCTCTCCGGTACTCGATCCATCCGCCGAGCGGCGGCACGTTGTCGAAGCCGCGTTCGTCTAGGAACCGCATGACGATGAGGTCGGGATTGTCGCCCTCTTCGATGCGACGGAACAGCTTGAGGATCAGCTTGTCGCCGAACGCGATCGAGGAGTTGCTCTGCTCGGCTCGCATCACGCGCGGTTCCAGCTCTTCTGCGCGCGGCGCGAGCGAGCGCAGCGCGCGCGCAGGGTGCGACGTGATCGTGCCGGCCCGCCCGCGCGCACGGCGCCTTCGAACGATCGACCCGAGCAACGAGCCGGCGAACGCGGGGTCGGAGAACGCGTCGACGAGCGCGCTCGACCCGCCCTCCCACTGCACCGTCGCGAGCTGCGCGCGTCCTCCGCCATCTTCGACGAGCGCGAGCGGCAACGAGTAGGTCTGCGGCTCACCTTCGGTGAACCCGACGGTGACGAGCGTGATGGCAGCGTCGTCGCTCATCGGCACGATGTCGGAGAAACCGACAGACTTGATCCTGCGATCCTTCCCGCCGAACCAGCGCCGCTCGCGGAGGAATGATGCGAGGTGCGGCTCGGCGCGACCGAGCAGCGACGGCGTCAAGCCTTCCGGCTTGGCCGTTACGTGGATGACCGGCGCGCGGTCGGCGACCTCGATCCGCTCCGGCTTTTCCTTCTGGAGCGAGAACCAGTAGAACGCGTGCGGACCGAGCGTCACGAAGTAGGGATCGGACCCGACGCGCGGGAGCTCCGTGCCTCCGAACAGCTCGACGGGCACCGTCCCTTCGAACTGCGAGAGGTCGAGCGAGGTGGCCTGGACGTACCGGGAGAGGTTCGCGATGACGAGGATGGGTTCGTCCTCGTACTCACGCAAGAACGCGAGCACCTTGCGGTTCTCCGGCAACAGGAACTCGAGCGAGCCGCGACCGAGCGCGTGGTGGCGCTTCCGCAACGCGATCAGATGCCGCATCCACCACAAGAGCGAGCGCGGGTTGTTCAGCTGCGCTTCGACGTTGATGGCCTCGGCGTGATACTCGGGATCGATGATCACCGGGAGGTAGAGCCGCTGCGGGTTCGCGCGGCTGAACCCGGCATTCCGATCCGCCGACCATTGCATCGGCGTCCGCACGCCGTTCCGATCGCCGAGATAGATGTTGTCGCCCATCCCGATCTCGCCGCCGTAATAGATGACGGGCGTTCCCGGCAGCGAGAACAGCAATCCTTGCATCAGCTCGATCTGCCTGCGGTTGTTGCCGAGCAGGGGAGCGAGACGCCGCCGGATACCGAGGTTCAGGCGCATCTGCGGGTCGTGCGCATAGACGCGATACATGTAGTCGCGTTCCTCGTCGGTCACCATCTCGAGCGTCAGCTCGTCGTGGTTGCGCAGGAACAGCGCCCAGCCACAGGTGTCGGGGATCGGCGGCGTTTGCTGGAGGATGTCGACGAGCGGGAAGCGATCTTCCATCCGCAGGGCCATGAACATGCGCGGCATGACGGGGAAGTGGAACGCCATCTGGCATTCGTCGCCCTCGCCGAAGTATGCGACGGCGTCTTCCGGCCACTGGTTCGCTTCCGCGATGAACATACGCATCGGGAAACGCTGGTCGACATGCGCGCGCAGCTCTTTCAGGAATGCGTGCGTCTCCGGGAGGTTCTCGCAACTCGTGCCTTCTCGCTCGTACAGGTAAGGAACGGCGTCGAGCCGCATCCCGTCCACGCCCATCTCCATCCAGAAGTCCACGACGGAGAACATCGCTCGCCGGACGGATGGGTTGTCGAAGTTCAGATCCGGCTGATGCGAGTAGAAGCGGTGCCAGTAGTACGCGCGCGCCTCCGCGTCCCACGACCAGTTCGATTGCTCGAAGTCTTTGAAGATGATGCGCGCTTCTTTGTAACGATCCGGCGTGTCGCTCCACACGTAGAAGTCGCGCGCGGCAGTCCCCGGCTCGGCGCGTCGCGCCCGCCGGAACCAAGGATGGTCGTCCGACGTGTGGTTGAGGACGAGCTCGGTGATCACGCGCAAGCCCCGCCGGTGGGCCTCGCGCAAGAACGCACGAAAGTCGCGCAACGAACCGTACGTCGGGTGGACGCCGGTGTAGTCGGAGATGTCGTACCCGTCGTCCTTCCACGGAGACGGATAGAACGGAAGCACCCAGATCGCCGTGACGCCGAGGTCCTTCAGGTAGTCGAGCCGCTCGGTCAGTCCTCGGAAGTCGCCCATCCCGTCGCCGTTCGAGTCCATGAACGCGCGCACGTGCAGCTCATAGATGATCGCGTCGCGGTACCAGAGCTCTTGATCCACGCGCCTACCCTTGCTCGATGTGGAAGATGTGCGCGGGGAGGAGCGACGGGTGCAGCTCGACGTAGTTCTGCCACCCGAACCACTGATAGCGCGCGCCGGTCAGCAGGTCGCGCATCCCATACGGCCGCGTCGTGTCGAGCCAGAGATCGTGGATCTGCAGATCGATCGTCGCCGCCTGTGAGCGGTGTGGGTCGACGTTCACGCATACGACGATGACGTCGCCTTCAACTGCTTTGCTGTAACAGAGGATCGCGTCGTTGTCGGTTGGGTGGAAGCGCAACGTCCGCTCTTGCTGCAGCGCCGGGTGCTGATGGCGGATCTCGTTCACGCGCGCGACGAGCGGTGCGAGTGAGTCCGGCCGGTCGAGCTCCCAATGCTTGATCTCGTACTTCTCGTTGTTGACGTATTCCTCCTTGCCCGGGAACGGCTCGTGCTCCTGCAGCTCGAAGGCGGGTCCGTAGATCCCATACGACGCGCCGAGCGTGGCCGCGAGCACGAGGCGCGCGATGAAGGCTGCTCGGCCGCCGTGTTGCAGATATTCGGTGAGGATGTCCGGTGTGTTCGGCCACAGGTTCGCGCGGTAGTACTCGATCTTGTCGGTCTTCGTCAGCTCGTTGAAGTAGCTTTCGAGCTCCCACTTCGCGTTCCGCCACGCGAAGTACGAGTACGACTGCGTGAACCCGAGCTTCGCCAGATGCTCCATCACGCGCGGAGTCGTGAACGCCTCAGCCAGGAACAGCACGTCCGGATGCTTGTCCTTGACGTCGCCGATCAGCCACTCCCAGAAGCGGAATGGTTTCGTGTGCGGATTGTCGACCCGGAAGATGCGAACGCCGCGATCGATCCAGGTCTGCACGACCGAACGGATCTCATCCCAGAGCGCACGCCAGTCGTCGGTCTCGAAATCGATAGGGTAGATGTCTTCGTATTTCTTCGGCGGGTTCTCCGCGAAACGGATGGACCCGTCGGGACGGTGACGGAACCATTGCGGATGCTTCTGGACCCACGGATGATCCGGCGAGCACTGCAGCGCGAGGTCGAGCGCGATCTCGATCCCAATCGACTTCGCCGAGCCGGCGAGCGCCGTGAAGTCGTCGACGGTGCCGAGCGACGGGTGGATCGCTTCGTGGCCGCCTTCCTCGGATCCGATCGCCCACGGCGAGCCCGGGTCGCCGGCGGACGCAGTCGTCGCGTTGTTCCGCCCTTTGCGGTGCGTCAGTCCGATCGGGTGGATCGGCGGCAAGTAGAGCACGTCCGCGCCGAGCTTCTTCACGTACGACAAGTGCTCCTCGACCGCATTGAACGTTCCGTCGCCGACCGATCGCGGGAACAGCTCGTACCAGGTCGAGAAGCGCGCGCGCTCCCGATCGACGACGACGCGAAGCTCGGCGCCGTATTCGCACAAGCTGAGCTCGTCCTCGATCGCGCCGACGGTCAATGCGAGCCACTCGTCGAGGATCGCAGTCTCATCGCCCCCGCGGATCGCCTCCGCCGCGGCGAGCAGCCGGTCCCGCTGTTTCTCGTCTTTCTCTGCCGCCTGCTCGACGAGCTCGGCGCCGGCATCCAGCTCCGGCGTTATGTCTTGCAGTGCCGCCAGCCGCTTCTCGACGTCGAGTCGCCACGAGCCGAATCGGTCGATCCATGCGCGCACCCCGTACCGGTGCGTGCCGAGCTCATCCACGACGAACATCCCGCGCCAGCGATCCGCCGGCAGCGACTCCATCGGGGAGCCGATCCATCCGGTCGCGCGTGGCGATCGGTGCATGAGACGCACGTGCAACCGGTCGTGACCGTCGGAGAACACGTCTGCCTCGACGACGACGGGCTCCCCCACGACACGCTTGATCGGGAAGCGGCCACATTCGATCTCGGGCTCGACGCGAGCGACGACGACCCGCTTCCTCGCGGCTCGCTCCATGGAGATGGGATGTCCATCCACGCGCCCGGGCAAACCCGAGACTACCTGCGTTTACGCGAGGTGTTCGGCGCCCTCGGACGGCGGCGTCGTCGCGCGCAGGCGTCGTCGAGCCGTTTGCACGACCGCGCGTTCGTACGCAGCCACCGCCGTGCGCGCGGTAGCGCGCGCGGGAACCGTCGCGCGGGCTTCCCGGGCGAGCCACGCGCGCGCCTCAGCCGCGATGCGCCGATGATCGCCGGGCAGGTCTCGCCGCGGCTGGTCGTCACCGGGCGTGGCGACGAGCGGGATCCCGAAGACGACACTTGCACCGATCGACGCCCACGCAACGTCCCACCCGATCGCATGGATGACGTCTGAAGGTCGCGCGCGCAGCAGCGACGCCGCGCGCGTCTCGAGCGCAGAGTTCAGCTGCAGCACCCACGCGAGCCGGTCGCGGACCGGGACGATCGGCGGAAGGTCTTGCACCGGCTCGTCGTCACCGCCGTCCGGGGCCACCACCACGACGTCGTGCCCGGTGTCCGAGAGCGACGTCGTCAGGCGCGTCGCAGGCGCGCCGAGGCGCGTGGCCATGATGAGGATCCGCACGGGCCGATGGTCGCATGCAGGGCGGCCTCGCCGCAATGCGAGTGGCGCGGGCGCGGCTCGGCGAGGTAAGAAGCCCCGATGCTTGCCGAAAGCGTGACGGCACGCGGGCGGGCGCGCGCGCTCACCCTCGCGGGGGACGCCTCGGGGGCCGTCGCCGACCTCGGGGTCCTGATCCCGCTGGCATCCGCCCTGGTCCTCAAGAACGGTTTCGACGCGGGGACCGTGTTCGTCGGAGTCGGCGCGCTCTCCTTGTTGTCAGGGCTCTACTTCGGGGTGCCCTTCCCCGTGCAGCCGATCAAGGCCGCGGCGGCGATCACGATCGCGCGCGGCCTTGCGCCGGCGACGCTGTCGGCAGCCGGACTCGTTCTGGGTGCGATCCTGCTCGTGCTCGCTGCGACCGGAGGCGCGCGCGCACTCGCACGCATGTTCGCGCAGCCAATCGTGCGCGGGATCCAGCTCGGCGTCGGGCTGATCCTGATCAGATCGGGATCGCATCTCACGACCGCACCGGGTGCATCGACCATGGTTGTCGCCGCGGCGGTCGCCGCAGGGTTGATCCTCGCGTCCCGCCGGGCGGAGCGGTTCCCGGTCGCGCTGCTCGTCGTGGTCGGCAGCATCCTCTACTCCATCGCGCGTGGCACGCATCTGACGATATCGGTCTCGCGGTGGCATCCACACGTCGCGACCGCCGCGCTGCATCCTTCGGTGTTGTGGAGCGCTTTCATCCTGCTCGTCGTCCCGCAGATCCCGCTCACGTTCGGCAACGCCGTGGTCGCGGTGTCGGACCTCGAGCACCGATACTTCGGCGCGCGCGCGCGACGCATAACGCCGACGTCGGTTTCGCTGTCGTGCGGCCTGGCCGACGTCGCGGTCGGAGCGCTCGGTGGGATGCCGATGTGTCACGGCTCCGGCGGCCTCACCGCGCACGTGCGCGCCGGCGCGCGCACCTCGCGCATGAACGTGATCATGGGCAGCGGGCTACTCGTGCTCGGCTTGTTCTTCGGCCGAGCCGCACTCACGTTGCTCGCGCTCATCCCGGTCGCCGTGCTGATGGGATTCCTTTTCTTCGCGGGCGTCTTGCACGCGTGGCTCGTCGCGGATCGCCGGGGCTATGAGCTGATCGTTGCGGTCGCGATGGGGGTGGTCGGCGCCGTCACGAGCAACTTGGCCGTGTCTCTTGCTCTCGGGTTGTTGCTCTGGTGGCCGGTGAAGATCGCGCGTATCCCCTGAGCACTTCTTCGCGCTCCGCCCGTTTGACTCCTTATCGTCGCACGTCGAATGTTCGGGATGGCGTCGACAAAGGCGGTGTTACCATCGAGAACATGCCACAAGGTTCGCTCCATGCATAGGCAGATCTTGAGACATCTTCCGACGGCGGCTGCGGCGGTTGGGTATCTGAAGTGATGAAAGATCCCGGCATCCACGTCAAGCGGGAGCTGGCATTCGAGGCATCGCGCCGGCTATGGGCCGGTGTAGAGACCAGAAGCGCTTTCTCCGGGGGCTTCACACGTCGCGGGACCATCTGCCTCGCTCGGCAATGGACCCGGTCCACCGTGGGACGGGCTGGGACATGTAGGCAACCCACAACTCGATTCACACACAGTTAGCTTGTCGTGCGTCTCACGATTCGCGGTGTTTGCGCAAGCGAGAGTCGCCGCAAGAAATAGCAAAGCTGCAGCCCTCCTATGAGGCAGCATCTCTAAACATACCAGTTCTGACCAAAGGTCAGGCGTTCACAGATTGAGGAAGTTCCGAGGCACTGACGCTGCCCAATCGCTCGAGTGAAACCGCCATGCAGATAGTCCGGATAATGAGATGGATGCCAGATATTCCAGTTGAAACCTGCGTCCTTGATGCGAAGAGGTTGCCTGGAGAAGTCCGGGTCTCCAAAGTAAGAAGTCTCAGGCGAAACCTCGGTCTTCGTGCAGCCATTATGTCTCGGTGAAAACCTTAGGGACAGCGCGAGCAGTAAAGGCTGAGAAGAGAATCGCCGCGACTCGATTGGGCTGAGATTGTGCTCTTCATAATCTCCCCTTGACGAAGAGTATGCCGTTCAGATTTTTGCGGTCAACGTGAGAGGCCCAAGCGTTATTAGCGGCCTTCATAACCCGTCACCCACGCCCACCTTGGATAGGCTCACGCACGATGACCGACCGCACCCCGTTCGCCAACTATCAGAACGAGATCTACCTCCGCGGGCTCGCCGACGAGCTCCCCGCGCAACCGCTCGCCTACGACGAGCTCGAACGCAAGGCGCGCGAGACGCTCGACCCGGGACCGTACGGATATGTCGCCGGCGGCGCGGGGCTCGAGGACACTATGAAGGCCAACCGCGCCGCCTTCGAGCGGTGGCGCATCGTCCCGCGATTCCTGCGCGACGTGAAGGACCGCGATCTATCCACGAGCGTCATCGGCACCCCGATGCGCGCGCCGCTGTTGCTGGCGCCGATCGGCGTGCAATCGATCGTCCATCCCGACGGCGAGCTGGCGAGCGCGCGCGCGGCCGCATCGCTCGACGTTCCGTTCATCATGAGCACGGCGTCGAGCTTCCCGATCGAAGAGGTCGCCGAAGCCAACGGCAACGGCCGCCGGTGGTACCAGCTGTACTGGCCGGGCGACCGCGATCTCGCGGCGAGCTTCGTGCACCGCGCCGAAGCGTCGGGTTTCGAGGTGCTCGTCGTCACTATCGACACGTTCATGCTCGCGTGGCGCCCCCGCGACCTGCAGCTCGCGTATCTGCCGTTCCTGCGCGCGACGGGGATAGCGAATTATGTGAGCGATCCGGTTTTCAACAAGGGGTTGCCGGACGAGAACCGAGAGCAGGCGCAGATCCTCAAGTTCGTCGGCCTCTTCAACGATCCATCGCTGACGTGGGACGATCTCGCGTGGCTCCGCGAGCAAACGCGACTGCCGATCGTCCTGAAGGGGATCCAGCATCCCCACGACGCGCGGCGCGCGCTCGACCACGGGATGGAGGGCATCGTCGTCTCCAATCACGGCGGGCGGCAGGTGGACGGAGCGCTCGGCTCGCTCGACGCGCTTCCGGCGATCGTCGATGCCGTCGGCGACCGTTTGGCGGTGCTGTTCGACTCGGGCATCCGCTCTGGCGCCGACGCGTTCAAGGCGCTCGCGCTCGGCGCGCGCGCGGTGCTGCTGGGCCGCCCGTACATGTGGGGCCTCGCACTACGCGGCGAAGACGGCGTCGCAACGGTCATCCGCTCGTTCCTCGCCGAGCTCGACCTCACGCTCGGGCTGTCGGGGTACTGCAGTTTCGCCGAAGTCGGTCGCGACGCGCTGCAGAAGATATAGCCGCCGCTTCCACGCTCCCGGGGTCGGGCCTTTCGTCCATTTAGGGTGACGGCACGGCTCGACGGGGGAGGAACCCTGCGGAAGACGGCTGCGTTTCTCTCATGTGCGTTGGTGGTGCTCGTCTGCGCGCCGGCGGGCGCGGCGACGCAGGAGCCCGTCAAGATCTATGCGCACTCCGCCGTGATCCTCGATCCGCGTGACGGGTCGTTCCTGTATCAGAAAGATCCGAACCTGCGGCGTCCGCCGGCGAGCCTGGCGAAGATGGTGACGGCGCTCGTCGTCGCCGACAAGCTGAAGCCGGACGACACGGTGCAGATCTCACACGCAGCCGCAACGGCCGACGCGGACCAGATCCGGTGGCCGGAAGATGCCGTGTTCAGCGTCGACCAGGTGATGCACGGCATGTTGATGACGTCGTCGAACGGCGCCGCGATCGCGCTTGCCGAGCGCGTCGCCGGCAGCTCGGCGGCCTTCCGGGCGCTGGCGAACGCGCGCGCGAAAGCGGCAGGTGCGACGGACACGAACCTGATCAGCCCCGCCGGCCTCGACGAGGACGGTCAGTATTCGACCGCGCACGACCTTGCGCTCGTTGCGCGCGCTGTGCTCGCGAACCCGTGGCTGCGCTCGATCGTCGCCACGCTCCAGTACGTCGTGCCGTGGCCGGACGGCAAGACGGTCCTCGTGCACTCGATCGACAAGTTCTTGAACCGCTATCCCGGCGCGATCGGCGTGAAGAACGGTTACACGACACAGGCGCAGAACTGTCTCGCGGCCGCGGCGGTGCACCACGGTGTGACGCTGATCGCCGTCGCGCTCGGGAGCCCGAGCGCCTACGACGATGCCGCGCGCTTGATGGACATCGGGTTCTCGCTCGCACACCCGCGATCATCGGCCGCCGACGAAGCGCCGCCCGCTCCGGTCGTCACCGAGGTCGCAGCACCGTCGGAAGAGCCGGCCGTCGAAGCGACCGCATCATCGGATCCGGTCGCGACCACCACGCAGACGGCGGCGCCCGTGCATCACTCGCACGCGATGATGTGGTTCTTATTCTTCCTCGCGTGCGCATACGGCTGGCGCGTCGTGCAGATCAAACGTCGCCGAGCCGCCCGTCGCCGGCAGCGCCGGTTGCGCGCGCGCCGCGCGCTCGAGGCGGCGCACTATCGCGATCCGGCACAGGTCGGTTCCTTCGTCCCCCCCGCAGAGTGGCCGGAAGGATCGCCGGCCGAGATCCGCCGCCGACAGGTCCGGCGCTAGCGCGAAGCCCGCTTCGTCGCCGCGCGCCCTCCGGCGCGCGGTTCG
>JBHELL010000290.1:0-3328 GCA_046263075.1 Actinomycetota bacterium
GTCCGGTCCCGCACGGTCGATCTTCACGTCGACCTCAGGGAGCGGGCGTCCGACCGTGCGCGCGACGACGTCGTCGGGATCGCCTGCGCGCGTCCCGCAGCACAGCGCCAGCTCCGTCGTGGAGAACCGAACGAGAACAGGCGCACCGAACCGTTGTCTGATCTCTCGAATGAGTTCCGGCGTCGCCGGCGCTCCGCCGAGCGTCACGCTCTGGAGCGACGAGAGATCGTAATCGCCGAACCTCGGGTCCCGCAGCATCAGCGCGAGCTGTGTTGGGACGCCGCCGAACGCGGTGACGCGTTCACGTTCGATCGTCGCGAGCGCGTCGCGCGCGTTCCACCGGTCGACGAGAACGGCGGTTCCTGCGCGCGCGATGAACACGCCGATCTTCGTCATGAACTGCATATGTTGAAGCGGGATCGCTTGCAACGTTCGTGGGTGCTGCGCCGGCTCGAGCGCGCGCTCGATGCGCATCACCGCCTCGAGCGCGCGCACCGTGTACAGCGCGCCTTTGGAATCGCCGGTGGTCCCGCTCGTGTAGACGATGCATACGGCGTCGGCCGCGTCGAGCTTGACGCGCGGCGGTTCCGCGCCGGGCGTGTTCAACGCCTGCGGACGGAAGATCAAGCTTCGGTCGCGATCCTCCCGGTCGGTCACGAGCGCGCGCGCAAGCGAGTGATCGAGGATGCGATCGATCTCCGGCTCGGCGAGACGGGGATTGATTCCGACCGTGATGCACCCGATCTTCGCCGCGCCGAGGTACGCGATGGGGTACTGGATCGACGGCTGCAACAGCAACGCGACGACGTCGCCCTTCTTCAGGCCTTCAGAGGCCAGCGAGAACGCAGCGCGATCGGACAGCCAATCCCATTCCGCGTACGTCAGCCGGCGCTCGCCGTCGACGAACGCGACCCTGTCGGGTTCGTGCGCGGCAGTCTGTTTGAGGAGCTGGCCAAGCACGAGACGAAGGATACGTTCTTCCGGACCTCAAAAGGTGCTCGCGTCCAGCTTATCGATCGGCGTTCTTTGTATGAAAAGGATGCCTCACGCATCCTTTTCATCCAATGAAGCGCCGACGCCGCTAGCTGCCGTTGAGGCCGAACAGCTTCACCGCGTTGCCGGCGCAGATCTTGTACTTCTCGTCCTCGGGGATGTCGCCCATCTGCTCTTTGATGATCCGCTGCGTGTCCGGCCACGACGAGTCGGTGTGCGGGTAATCCGTGCCGAGCATGATGTTGTCGATCCCGATGATCTCGCGTAACTCGATCCCCGCTCGGTCGCTGATGAAGTTCGCGTACACCGACTGACGGAAAAGGTCGGACGGCGTCACGTCGATGCGCTTGCCCGTCCAGAACTGATGCTTGCGGTGCGTGTAGTCCGCGCGCTCGAGGAAATACGGCAACCAGCCGATCCCCGACTCGGCCGAGATGAACTTGAGCTTGGGGTGTTTGCGCAGGATCCCGCTGAACAGCAGCGTCGCAACCACTTGCATGTTCGAAGACGGCGCCATGCACACGAACACCTCGGCCGGCGAGCCCGCCGAGTCTTGCAGGAACGACACGTCTTGCTTGCCGCTCACGATGTGGATCTCGGCGGGGATGCCGGTGTCCTCCATCGCGTTCCAGAGCGGCTCCCACGCCGGATCGGCGAACGGTTTCACGCCGGGCAGCGTGCCGGGGTGGCTCGGCAACGAGATGCATCGCAGACCGCGGTCTTTGATGCGACGGAGCTCGCGCGCGCTCTCCTCGAGGTCGTAGAGCGGAAGGAGCCCCGCCGCGATGATGCGCTCGGGGTCCGCGGCTTGCCAGACATCGACGAGCCAATCGTTGTACGCGCGGAACAGTGCCGTCGCGTAGGGCTTGTCCGCGATCTCGATCAACGTTGCGCCGGCGAGACCCGGCAGGGTCGGGAACGTCACCTGGGCGTCGACGCCGTCGATGTCCATGTCCTTGATGCGCTCTTTCGGGTCGTGACAGCCGGGTCGCATCTGGTCGAAGGTCTTGCTCTTCGGGCTGAACTCTTCGACCTTCTGGCCGGCCGCGGTCGAAAGGCCGCTCATCGCGATCGGTTTCGGCGTTCCGGGGATGTGCCAGGCCGCGCCGGAATCGTCCTCGACGAGCTTCGGCGTCCGGCCGGCGAACTCTTTGGGGAGGCGTCCGTCGAAGACGCCGCCGGGCTCGATGATGTGATCGTCGGTCGAGACAACTTGGTAGTGGCGCGCCATCGCTCCCTCCACGGTCGCGGTCGGCGACAGTGTACGACCGTGTACGGATGCCGACATATGCGTCGGCCGGTCTCTACGGACCGCCCCGGCTGCTTCGCGCGCGCAGTGGGGTCGTGCGATGCTTCGAGCATGGACTTCGATCTGAGTCCCGGCGACCTCGCGTTCCGGGATGAGTTCCGCGGGTGGCTCGCCGAGCATCGTCCGCCCGACATCGACGTCGCGAGCGACTTCAACGAGGCCGAGACGTTGCGGGGGTGGCAGCGGACGCTCGCGAAGGACCGGTGGGTCGGCATCCACTGGCCCGCCGAGTACGGCGGCAGGGGAGCCTCGCTCGTCCAGGTCGCGATCTACAACGAGGAGCTCGCACGCGCGCGCGCGCCGCAGATCCTCGGCCGTGCGGGCGTAAATCTGGTCGGCCCGACCTTGATGGAGCACGGGACCGAACGGCAGCGCGAGATGTGGCTTTCGAAGATCCTCGGCGCAGAGAACATCTGGTGCCAGCTCTTCAGTGAGCCCGGTGCCGGGAGCGACCTTGCCGGTTTGTCGACGCGCGCGGAGAAGCGCGGCGACACCTACTTCGTCACAGGGCAGAAAGTGTGGTCGAGCTACGCGCGGTTCGCCGACTTCGGTATCGCGCTCTGCCGCACGGATCCCGGCGCGCCGAAGCACAAAGGGATCTCGATGCTCGCGATCCCGATGCAGCAGCAGGGGATCGACGTCCGGCCCCTGCGGCAGATCACCGGCGAGTCGGAGTTCAACGAGGTGTTCTTCGACGAGGTTCCCGTGCCTGCGGAGAACCTGATCGGCGTCGAGAACGATGGGTGGCACGTCGCCGGAACGACGCTGCAGAACGAGCGCGGCACGTCCTTCGTGTGGAAGGAGCAAGTGCTGCACGAGGTCGCGCGCGAGATGCTGCTCAAGCGAGCGATCACACGCGGCGACTACGACGATCCGCTGGTGCGGCAGAAGATCGCGCAGTCCTGGATCGAGGTCGAGATCTTCCGTCTGCACAACGCGCGCACGCTGACGAAGCTCGACAAGGGCGAGCAGATCGGGCCGGAGTCGTCGATCGTGAAGCTGTTCTGGAGCGAGATGAGTCAGAAG
>JBHELL010000291.1:0-4810 GCA_046263075.1 Actinomycetota bacterium
CGGGATAGCCGAACGAGTAGCGCGAACCTTGGTAACCCTGTCCGAAGAGCTCGGTCACATCGCGCGCGTCCGCCGCGTCGATGCCGAGCTCGTAACGCACGCGCGTATGCCAGTACTCGGCGAGCGCTTCGGTCATCTCGACACCGAAGCCGTGTAGATGGAAGTAGTCGGTGTACCGGTCGGCATCGAACAGCTTCTTCGCTTCGGCGCTGATCGCGCGGCCCATCGTCACGAGATGGAACGCGACGACGTCGCGCTCACCCGACTCGACCGGGCGGAAGAAGTCGGCGATGCAGAAGTACGGCGCGCGCGGTTGTCTGGGAAAGGAGAACCGGACCCACTCCCTCCCATCGTCGTGGGAGACGATGAGATCGTTACCCGATGAGTTCGCGTGGAAGTACCCGTATACCACGGCCGGCTGCAGGAGCTTCTCTTCGACCGAGCGCGCGAGCAGCGCGCGCAAGATCGGCTCTGCTTCGGCGTCGAGCCGTGCCGCGTAGTCGTCCTGCGACTCGTCCCTCTTGCGCTTCAGCTCCCACTGACCCCGGAACAGCGCGACCCGGTTGATGTACTGCGCAACGTCGCCCACGGAGATGCCCTTGACGACGCGGCTGCCGAAGAACGGCGGCTCGGGGATCGGCACCGACGTCGACACCTCCGAACGCCCCGGTTGCTCCTGGACGAGCACGGTCGCCTTCTTGACGCGCTTCTCCTTCGGCGCATACTCGACCGGGACGTCCCCTCGCTTCTCACCCATCAGCGCGTCCATCGTTCGCAAGCCTTCGAACGCGTCACGTCCGTAGAAGACCTTGCCTTGATAGATGCTGCGCAGGTCCGTCTCGACGTATGAGCGCGTCAATGCCGCGCCTCCAAGGAGCACCGGATAGCCGTGCAGCGCGCGCCGGTTCAGCTCTTCGAGATCCTCGCGCATCACGACGGTCGACTTTACGAGCAGCCCGCTCAAGCCGATCGCGTCGGCTTTGTGCTCTTCCGCAGCGTCGATGATCGATGAGATCGGCTGCTTGATGCCGAGGTTCACGACCGTATACCCGTTGTTCGTCAGGATGATGTCGACGAGGTTCTTGCCGATGTCGTGCACGTCACCTTTGACGGTGGCCAGCACGATCGTTCCCTTCGAGCCGTCGCCTTCCTTCGGCATGTGCGGTTCGAGCAGCGCGACGGCCGCTTTCATCGTCTAGGACGATTGCAATACGAACGGCAACTGCATCTCCCCCGTTGCGAAGAGCTCGCCGACCACCTTCATGCCTTCCAGCAAGTAGTCGTTGACGATCGACAGCGCCTCGTACGAGTGAAGCGCCAGCGCGATGTCGGCATCGAGCCCGTTCCGGTTGCCGTCGATGATCCGGCGGTGCAAGCGCTCCTCGATCGGCAGATCTTCGAGCGTCTCGACCGCCGATGCGGACGCGCTGCGCCCCTCGAAGAGCGTGATGAGTTCCTGTAGCGGGTCGTATGCATCGCGCCGCCGGTCGTACACGATGTCGAGCGCCACCTCGCGATGACGCTCCTCGATCCGATTCATCGGCAGGATCTGCGCAGGATGGACGATGGCCATGTCGAGCCCCCGCGCGACGGCCTCGTGCAAGAACACGGAGTTCAACACCTGACGCGCTGCGGCGGACAACCCGAAGGAAACGTTCGAGATGCCGAGCGACGTGAACGATTCGGGGAACTCCTTCTTCACGGCTTCGATCGCATCGAGCGTCTCGAGCCCTGCACGGCGCGTCTCTTCCTGTCCCGTCGATACGGGCAGCGCCAGAACGTCGAAGATCAAGTCGTGCGGCTCGAGCCCGTACCGCCCGACGGCGACGTCGTACACCTTGCGGCAGGCGTCGAGCTTCCACTGCGCGGTGGTCGCCTGCCCTTCCTCGTCGATCGCCATCGCTACGCACGCAGCACCGAAGCGGACGGCGTTGCGCAGGTTCTGGGCGATGCGCGAGTCCGGCCCGTCTCCTTCTTCGAGGTTGATCGAGTTGATAACCGGACGTCCGCCGATCAGCTTCAGCCCTGCTTCGATAACGTCCGGCTCGGTCGAGTCGAGGAATACCGGAAGCGTAACTTGCCCGCGGAAGCGTGAGATAACTTCGCCCATGTCGGCGACGCCGTCGCGTCCCGTGTAATCGACGGAAACGTCCAACGCGTGTGCGCCGTCACGCACTTGCTCCTTGGCAACCTCGACCGTGCGGTCCCAGTTGCCTTCGCCGATGAGCCCCTTGAACTTGCGGGAGCCCTGCGCGTTGCACCGCTCGCCGATGACGAAGAACGAAGTCTCTTGGTGGAACGGCTGGGGGATATAGAGGCTCGCGCAGGATGGTTCGAACGACGCTTCGCGGCGGAGCGGCTCGACGCCGCTCAGCTCCTTCGCAAGGACACGGATGTGCTCGGGTCCCGTACCGCAGCATCCACCGACGATGTTGGCGCCGAACTCGCGCACGAAGATGGCGTGATGTTCGAGCAACTGCTGCGGCGTGAGCGAGTAGTGCGGTTGGCCGTCGCGCATCTCGGGCAAACCCGCGTTCGGGAGCACGCTCACGAACTTGCGCGAGTTCTTGCAGAGGTAGCGCACGTGCTCGGTCATCTCGACCGGCCCGGTCGCACAGTTGATACCGACGACATCGACGAGCCGGTATGCCTCGATCGTGGCGAGCGCAGCGCCGATCTCGGAACCGAGCAACATCGACCCCGTGGTCTCGATCGTCACTTGGGTGATCACGGGAACCCGTCGCTGCTCGGCGTCGAATGCATCCATGATCGCGACGAGCGCAGCCTTCACCTGGAGCAGGTCGTAGGCCGTCTCGACGATCAGCGCGTCGACGCCCCCTTCGAGCAGCCCGCGCGCTTGCACCTCGTAGGACGTCTTCAGCTCGTCGAAGGTTGCTTGCCCCAGGCTCGGCGCCTTCGTGCCCGGACCCATGGAGCCGACCACCCACCGCGGACGGTCGGTGAACGACGAGGCGGCGTCGCGCGCGAGCTTCGCCGCGCGCACGTTCAGCTCGTGGACGCGATCATGCATGCCGTATTCGTCCTGCACGACGAGGTTCGCGCCGAACGTGTTCGTCTCTACGGCATCGGCTCCGGCGGCGAAGTACGACGCGTGGATGTCCGTGATCACATCGGGCCGGGAGAGGATGAGGACTTCGGAGTTGCCTTCCTGACCCCAATAGTCGTCGAGCGAGAGGTTCCGCTCCTGGATCTGCGTGCCCATTGCACCGTCGAAGATGACGACGCGTTCGCGAAGGGCCTCGAGGAATCCGCTCACGGCTCGGATGCTATCGCCGGTGTGTGCGCGCCCTGCCGGCGCGCGTGGATCAGAGGGGAAGATTCTCCTCCGCGATATCGGCGAGCATCGGCAGCTCCCTGTCCCGATCCGACAAGATCGGCTCGACGTCGGTCGGCCACTCGATCTCGAGGGCCGGGTCGTCATAGTAGATGCCGAGCTCGTCCGTTCCGTCGAAATATTGATCCACCATATAAAGCAGCGACATATCCGACACGGCATAGAAGCCGTGCGCGACGCCGGGCGGGATGTAGATCCCGAGCGCTTCGCCGTCCTTGACCTGCACGGTCTCGGTCTTCTCGGCGCTCGGCGAGGTCGCGCGGTTGTCGTAGAGCGCGATGAACGCGTCGCCGCTCGTGAGGTACCAGTAGTCGGCTTGGAAGAGGTGATAGTGCATGCCGCGGAGGACGCCGGCGCGCGACACGGAGTGATTCGCTTGGACGAGCTCGTTCGCGCCGGGGACCCAGTCCCTGCGGAAGAACTCCGAGAAGCGCCCCCGAGAGTCCTCGATCGACTTCGGGTGGACGAAATGGACGCCCTTCAGGACGTCGGATTCACGGATCGTCGCGAACTCGTTCTCGATCATCGGGACGGCAGTCTATCGGAGGCAGACAGGGGTCGCTCGCGGCCTCCTGTTAGGGTTTTCTCATGTGCAGAAGCATCAAGAGACTGCGCGGCCCGTCGGGGGCCGCCACAACCGAAGAGATCCAAGAAGCAGCCCTGCAGTTCGTCCGGAAGGTGAGCGGTTTCCGCACGCCATCCGCGCGCAACCAGGTTGCCTTCGATCGAGCCGTTCGCACCGTTGCGAAGGCGTCGCAACGCTTGCTCGAAGCGCTTCCGGAGTGACCTCACCCGAGGTTCGCCTCGCGCTGGCGAACCTGAACGTCGTCGCGCGCGGGCGAACGCTGGCGGTTGGGCTGTCTCTCCCGGACGTGGACGTCTTTCATACGGACCTGCGCGCGCACCGCCAGGCGGCGGGCTCGACGTTCGCGGCATGGCCGCCGCCGTCGGATCCATACGACTCCGTCGTCGTGCGCATGCATCCCGCGGCCGAGCGCACACGCATGTTGCTCGCGCTCGCGTCGTCGGTCGCGCGCGAAGGCGCGCGCGTCACGCTGATAGGTCACAACGATGCCGGCGCGCGATCGGCGGCGAAGCACGTCGAGTCGATGATCGGTCCGGCGTCGGTGCTCGACGCGCGCTATCACTGCCGGGCCTTCATCGCGACGGCCGCGGCCCCGGGATCGTCTTCATTGCGGAGCTGGCGAACCTCCTTCGACTTCGAGGACCTCACGATCGTGTCGTATCCGGGGCTCTTCTCGCACGGCTGGGTCGACGACGGCACGCGGTTGCTGTTGTCCGCGTTGCCGTCGCCGAGCGGGGCGCGAGCGCTCGACGTCGGATGCGGCTCGGGCGTGATCGGTGCATGGCTCGGCGCACGCGGGGTCGCCGTGGATGCGGTCGACGTGGACGCGTTCGCGCTACAAGCATGTAGCGAGACGGCACCGCGCGCGC
>JBHELL010000292.1:0-4684 GCA_046263075.1 Actinomycetota bacterium
GCTGACCCGCTTCTTGGAGTTCGCCGCCGCGCTGCGTAAAGCCGGTGTTCCCGTCGCGATCTCGGACGACATCGACGCGCTGCGCGCGCTCGACCACGTCGAGCTCGCCGATCAGAACGCGATGCGCGCGGCGCTCGCAGCGACGATGGTGAAGTCGCAGGCGCACCGGCCGGCATTCGACACGCTCTTCGATCTCTACTTCAAGGCCGGACGCGGGCCCGACGCGCTGGACGAGCGCGACGAGGACGACGTGGACGCGACCGAAGAGCGATACATGGACGAGCTCTTCCGCGCGCTGCTGAACGGGGACGAGTCGCAGCTGCGCGACCTCGCGCGCCAAGCGGTGTCGCGCTTCGGACGTGTCGAGTCCGAGCGCGCCGGCTCGCCGTACTTCGAGTACCGCGTGTTCCGCGTCGTCGACATGCCCGAGCTGCTCGGCCGGTTGATGCGCGAGATCTCGGGCGACGATCTCACGCCCCTCGAGGAGCGGATGTGGCGCGACGAGTTCGAGGCTCGGCTGAAGAAGTTCCGTGAGGACGTTCAGGCCGAGGTGCGGCGCAGGCTCGCCGAATACAAAGGGCCTGAGAAGGTCGCCGAGCACGCCGTGCGGCCGTTGCCGGAAGACCTCGAGTTCGTGCGCGCCACGCGCGACGAGATCGCGCAGCTCCGCCGGTCGATCGGCCCGCTCGCGCGGAAGCTCGCGACGCGGCTCGCGATGAAACGGAAGCACTCGCGGCGCGGGCGGCTCGACGTTCGCAAGACCGTCCGCGCGTCGTTGTCGACCGGCGGGGTGCCGTTCGACACGCGCTACAAGCACCGGCACGTGCATAAGCCGGAGCTGTTCATCTTGTGCGACATCTCGGGATCCGTGGCCGCGTTCGCTCGCTTCACGCTGATGTTCGTGCACGCGTTCCACGCGCGCTTCAGTCGTGTGCGGTCGTTCGTGTTCGTCGACACGCTCGACGAGGTGACGAAGTACTTCGACGACGAAGACTTCGTCTCGGCCGTCGATCGCATCGGGAAAGAAGCAGACGTGGTGTGGCTCGACGGGCATTCCGATTACGGGACGTCGTTCGAGCGCTTCTGGGCGCAGGCGGGAGAGTCGATCGGACCGCGCGCGAGCGTGCTGATCCTCGGCGACGCGCGCAACAACTACCGCGCGAGCTCGTCGTGGGTGCTGCGCGAGATCCGCAAGAAGGCGCGGCGGTTGTACTGGCTCAATCCCGAGCCGGCGATGTACTGGGACACCGGCGACTCCATCGCGGGGGAGTACGCCCGTTTCGCCGACGGCATGATCGAAGTGCGCAACCTGCGCCAGCTCGAGGAGTTCATCGCGCGCATCGCCTGACGGCGCCGGCTTCAGCGCGCGCTGTCGAGTGCTTGTCGCAGATCTTCGACCAGGTCGCGCGCGCTCTCGAGCCCGACGCTCAGGCGCACCAGCGCCGGGTCGACCTCCAGCGCCGAGCCCGCAACGGATGCATGCGTCATCCGGCCGGGGTGCTCGATCAGGGACTCGACCGCGCCGAGCGACTCGGCCAGCGAGAAGACCTTCGTCTTCGCAACGACGTCGAGCGCGGCGTCGATGCCGCCGCGCATGGTGAACGACACCATCCCGCCGAAGGCGCGCATCTGCTTGCGCGCGATCTCGTGGCCGGGATGCTCCGGCAGGCCGGGGTAGTACACGCGATCCACCGCCGGATGAGAAAGCAGCAGCGCGACGACCTCATCCGCGTTTATGCAGTGACGCTCCATCCGCACGGCGAGCGTTTTGATCCCACGCAACGTAAGCCAGCAATCGAAGGGTCCGGGAACCGCGCCGACCGCATTCTGCAGGAAGGCGAGCCGCTCGGCGATCGCCGCATCGTTGAGGGCGACGCAGCCGCCCACGACGTCGGAATGTCCTCCGAGGTACTTCGTCGTCGAGTGCACTACGACGTCGGCTCCGAGCGACAACGGCTGCTGCAGGTACGGCGTCGCGAACGTGTTGTCGACGACCACGAGCGCACCGCGCTCGCGCGCGAACGACGCGACGGCTTCGATGTCCACGATCCGCAGCAGAGGGTTCGTCGGCGTCTCGATCCACACCATGCGGGTCCCATCCCGCCATGCGCTCGACAACGACGGCACGTCCGTCAGATCGGCAGCCGTGTAGGCGAACCCCATCGGCGCGTACACCTTGTCGACGAGCCGGAACGTGCCGCCGTAGGTGTCGTTCGGGATGATCACGTGCTCGCCCGGCTTCAGCAGATGGAGGACCGCATCTTCGGCGGCCATCCCCGATGAGAACGCGAGGCCGAATGCAGCTCCCTCGAGCGATGCGATGCACTGTTGGAGCGCCGCGCGCGTCGGGTTACCGGTCCGTGAGTACTCGTACCCTTTGTGTGCGCCGACCGCGTCTTGGACGTACGTCGACGTCTGATAGATCGGCGTGATTATCGCGCCGGTCGTCGGATCTGGCTCCTGCCCCTCGTGGATCGCTCGCGTCTCGAAATCCATCGAGGGGCAGGATAGCGCTCAGCTGACTCCCGCGGGTGTCGAGAGCGGCTTGATGTTCGGGTTGAGATGGAACACGTTCTGCGGATCGTACCGGCCCTTGATCATGGCGAGCCGCTCGTACTTCGCCTTGCCGAAGGCAGCGACGATGCGGTCCTGGCCCTCGTCGCCGACGAAGTTCAGATACACGCCGCCCGACGTGAACCTGCGCATCGCCTCTGCGCTTCCGCGCGCCCACGAGATCCAGAAGTCGTCGTTCTCCGCGCCTTCCCATAGCGAGAGCGGATGGAACACCCACGGCGACTGGCGCTTAGTCATCGGCGTGTCGTCTTCGCCGACCCGCGCTACCGCCCCACCCCACGGCAGCAGGATCAACTGCGTCGGTGACGGCGTCTGCTTCATGCCCCACTCACAGAAGACGTCGATCGCATCGTCCGGCAGCGAGTCCATGTACTCGGCCGTCCAGTAGTTGCGGAACCCCGGTGGATCATCGAGCATCGATTGGAACATCGTGTAAGCCACGGGCATCGCAATCTTCACGGCCGGCTCGCCGTAGTTCAAGAGCGGCCCGAGTGCCTTCTCGGCATCCTCGATCGGGCCGCACCAGGTGCCGATCATCCCGCACATGACCGTTCCCTGTAGCTCGGCCGGCACGAACTCTTCCGGGGGCGCCGTGAGGAAGGCCAGGCCACCGCCGATCTCGTCGGGAGCGCTCTCCGCGAAGTCGCGGTAGAAGCGCGCGATCTCCGGTGCTTGCTCGCGCGGGTACAGTTGCAGCGTCACGTAGATCTCGGGTCCGAGCGCGCGCAGCCGGAACTCGAATGCCGTTGCGACACCGAAGTTGCCGCCGCCGCCGTGCAGCGCCAAGAACAGGTCGGCGTTTTCGTCCTCGCTCGCTCGAACGTGTTCGCCCTCGGCTGTGACGAGCTCTACGGCGAGAAGGTTGTCGCACGCCAATCCGAACTTACGCTCGACCCATCCGGATCCACCGCCGAGCGTCAACCCGGCGACACCCGTCGATGAAACACGGCCGCCCGTCGCTCCGAGACCGAACGCTTGCGTTGCGGTGTCGAAGTTACCCCAGTTCGCACCGCCACCGACGCGCGCGACGTCGTTGTCGGTGTCGACCGTGACTTCGTTCATCTGCCGCATGTCGATCACGAGGCCGTCGTCCACGACGGATGCGCCGGCGACGCTGTGTCCGCCGGAGCGCACTGCGATCTCGAGGTCGTTGTCGCGCGCGAACCGGATCGCCGCCGCGACGTCTGACACGCTCGCCGGCTGCGCGATCACCGCCGGCCTGCGATCGATCATCGAGTTGAAGATCGCGCGCGCGGCGTCGTACTCGCCGTCGCCGGGCACGATCGTTTTGCCTCCGAATCCTCGTTGGAGCCCCGTCGCGTCGATCTGCCTCGCCATGAGGACCACCCCCGCGCGCAGCCTACGCTGCAAGGGGGGAGCACCGTCAACGCTGCGTCAGCGCGAGCGGTGGGACAGGAAGTCGAGCATGTCCGAACGTGTGACGATCGCGACCGGATGTCCGGCATCCACGACGAGGACGGCCGGCCCGTTCCCGAGCGCCTCGAATGCGGCATCGACGGGTTCGCCGCTTCCAACCGTCGGCAACGGCGGGTCCATGATCTCCGCGACGGGACGATCGAGCACCGACTCGTCCTTGAACGCGCGCTCCATCACGTGCCGCTCACGGACGGATCCCATCACTTCCGCGAATGCGAGCGGCGGCTCGGCTTTGATCACCGGCAATTGCGACACGTCGTATTCGCGCATGATCGATATCGCAGCGCGCACCGTTTCGTCGGGGTGGACGTGGACGAGCTCGGGGATCCGCGTGCCTTTGCGTGCCAGCACCTCTGCCACCGTGAGGCCACCGGCGCGCAAGAATCCGTAGTCGGCGAGCCAGTCGTCGTTGTACAGCTTCGAGATATACCCGCGGCCGGAATCCGGGATCAGCACGACGACGACGTCATCGGGCCCGAGCTCGCGTCCGACCACGAGCGCTGCATGCACCGCCGTGCCGGCCGAGCCGCCGACGAGGATGCCCTCTTCACGCGTGACGCGCCGCGCGGTGAGGAACGAATCGCGATCGCTCACCATCACGTAGCGATCGACGACGGACGGATCGAACGTCGTCGGCCAGAAATCTTCGCCGATCCCTTCGACGAGGTACGGC
>JBHELL010000293.1:0-3152 GCA_046263075.1 Actinomycetota bacterium
ACATCAAGTAGTCGTGCTTGCCGTCTGATAAGCGACGCGAGCTCAGATTTTCCTCAACACACGCCTCGCCAGCGCTAATCATGCATGCGCGCAACGCCCTCCGCTTCGCTCCGGGACTGCGCGCGGACGCGAAGTCGCGCACGCGGGAGATTAGACTCCGAGACTCGCTCGATCGGAATATGTCCCATCGGCCAGTCTCGAATCCCGGCGCTTCGCGGATCCTGCCGCCGTGCCGAAGGCGGACGCGCGGGCGACGGTGCAAAACGCCGCACTCGCTCGAGGACCGCTCGCTGAACGAGCACTCCCGAGCTCCGAGGGAGCGCTGCGCTCCGGATCGACGTCGAGCGTTGCTGGGGCGCGAACGCGGCTGGTCGGCGAGTCGAGCATCGAGAATCCTCGATCGTGTGTGGCCACGAGGGCCGCTGCACGCGGCCATCTCGAACGAGCTCATCGATGATGTCGAGCTCGATGCCGCCGGCAGCACGGAGCCGATCCTCGCGCGCACGATCTCGGGATACGATGCGAGCTACAACTTGCCGTCCGGCACCGAGACCGATTTTTCGAACCGGACGATCGAGCGGGTGCGCACCGCGGATCGAAAAGACGTCGCGCGCGTCAACTACGACGCCACGATCTACGAGACCTTCGCCTACGACGCCGCGGGACAGCTCACGAGCCACCGCGCGGTCGACGGAACGACCGAGTCGTGGACGTACGACGCGACGACGTCGTTTGCGACCACCCATCGTACGGGAACGGTGACGACGTCGATCGCGTATGGCGCGTGCACGACGGCGACGCTCGCGCTGACGACCGAGATTCATCGCAGCGTGCTCGGGGAGTATATCGGCAAGGCGAGCCCGCTCGGCGTCGACAACGGCGTTTACCTCGACGCGGTCGGTCGTGCGAGCCGTGAAGGCCCGACGTTCGGCAGCGGCCTCCAACACGGCTTCGACCCCTCGGAGCGGCTCTCGACGATCATCCACGCGAACGGCGAGCACGAAGATCACTCGACCTTCGACGAATATGGGAACCCGCGCAGCGTCGCGCTGCCCGGAGGGGGCTCGATCGCCGCAGCGTATGACCGCAAAGGACGCCTCACGTCGCGCGACGTTTCATTCAAGGGTCGCAGCTTCCGCGAAGAATTCGCGTACGACGGGCTCGATCGGGTGCGAAGCACGACGTTCGCGGGAGGAACGAGCACGTTCGAGTACGATCTGCTCGGCGTCCGCACCAGGACACAGCTGAAGCTCGGCGGGCCGCCGTTGACGCTCGAAGTGACCCCGGACGCGAACGGCGCGCCGACGAGCGTCAAATATCCGAGTGGAACGACCATCGAAGCGACGAGGTCGGAACACGGACGCCTCGAGCATCTGCTCGCGGCCGGGCAGACGGTCACCTCTTCGATGACCTATGCGACGGCCTGGGCGCCGGCGACGATGCGGATCGGTCGCGGGATTGATCGCACGGACACGTATGATCATCGCCGGCGCCTCGTGTCGCGATCGTATGTGAGAAACGGCGAAGTGCTCGCCGAGCTCCGCTACGCCTACGACGAAGCGAACCGCGAGAGGGTGCGCCAGTCCATGCACATGGGCGGGCGCGCCGATCTGTTCGAGTACGATCGCGACGGCCGGCTGACGCATTCGGAGATCGCAGCGCGGCCGAAGATCATCGAAGCCGAGAACAGCGACTGGGCGGTGCCGGACGATCACTTCGTCGCGGGCGACTACGGGCGCGAGTATCAGTATGACAACGCGGGACGCGATCGGCTCGAAGCGATCGTCACGAACCGTCGCACGGAAGACATGCCGCCGCCGCACTTCGCGGAGCTGTTCGAGAGCCCGGACGACGCCGGTCATCCCACGGTCGTCGACGGCGTGAGCCGCACAGTCGACGCGCTCGGCAACACGACGAACTTGACGCTCGAGAGCGGCGAAGCGACGCTCGAATACGACGGCCTCTCCAGGCTCGTGAAAGTGACGCGCCCTGATCTTTCGACGATCGACTACGAATATCGAGCGGACGGTCCGCTCGTCCGGCGCACAGTCGTCTGCGGCAACGGGGCGCAGGGCTGTGAAGACAGTCACCGCGTCTACGTCTACGACGGCCTGAACCTGCTCGAAGAATGGGAGATGAGCAGCGGCCGGCAGCTCGTCGCGCGCTACTACTACGCGGACGAAGGCGACATCCCGATCGGCGCCGACCTCTGGAGCGGCACGTCGATGGATCGCCACTACTTTGTCACCGATCGGATCGGCTCGGTCATCGGTGTGCTGGACGCGGACGGAAATTGGGAAGAGCGCATCCGCTACGACGCCTGGGGCTATCCGATCATCGAACAAGCAGATCACGACGCGCCGGTCGTCTGCGAGCTCGACATCGATCCGACCGGCGACATCATCGTCGTCTTCTGCGAGCCTGTGCTCCCGCAGCCCGTGCCGCCGAGCGGAGCGACGGGCATCAGCACGAGCTGTGCGTCACTCGACGACGCGGTCATCGTCACCGACCCGACGGGATCGGTGCCCGCGACGGCAAGCCTCGACGAAACCTATCCCAATCATCCGAGGGGCACGGCGGTGCGAATCCACCCATCCGCCCCGATCGCAACCGGAACCTCAATCGAAATCGAGCTCCTCGCCGGCAAGCTCTACGACACCTGGGCGAATGCCAACGCCGCCACGACGTTCGCGATCACGAACACCGCCGGACTGACCATCCCGCTCGCCACCACCTCGACCGCCCCGAGCACCCACGAACGAAGCCAGCTCGGCAACGCGCTCTTATTCCAATCCCACCTCTACGACTACGACGCCGATCTCTACCTGATGCGAGCCCGCGTCTTCGATCCGAGAACCGGCGCGTTTCTGTCGAGGGATCCGCTCGGCTACGAAGACTCCGTCAACCTCTACGCCTTCGGTCGTAACGATCCGGTGAACGTCAGAGATCCTTCAGGCATGTCGGGAGGACTCGATACGGAGTCAAATTGTGTCGCGAAGTTTGGCCCTGAAGCGTGCGGCATGCAGCCGAATCCACCGCCACTGCCTCGCGTACCGCTTCGGCCTCCAACGCAGCTCCCGCCACCCAACGTGACACCACCAGTTGTGCCGCCGACCGTTCCGCCGGTCGTTCCACCGGCAGCGATTCCGTTC
>JBHELL010000294.1:0-11314 GCA_046263075.1 Actinomycetota bacterium
CGCGGGCCACACCCTCCGCATGGCCAACCTGTTCTCGATCGCGCTCGGCGTCGAGCACTGGCGCGCCCTCGCCCAGCTTTCATCGACGATCGGCGAGTACGAACCAGTGCCGTGGAACGATTTCCCGGCCGTGCAATGGGGCATCGTGCGGCGTGAGCCGTACGGCGTCACCGCCGCGATCACGCCGTGGAACTTCCCGTTCATCTTGATGATGTGGAAAGCGGCGCCGGCCCTGGCCACCGGGAACTCGATCGTGATCAAGCCCGCGACGTACACACCGCTGTCCACGCTCGAGTTCGCACGCATCTTGCAAGAGACCGACCTGTTCCCGCCGGGCGTGATCAATATCGTTCCCGGCGCAGGCGCGGCGGCAGGCGAGGAGCTGGCGTCGAACCCGATGGTGGACAAGGTCGCGTTCACCGGCTCGACGGAGGTCGGGCGACGGATCATGCAGCTCGCCTCGGGAACGGTGAAGAAGACGACGCTCGAGCTTGGCGGGAAGTCGGCGAACATATTGCTCGACGACGCGGACCTCGACATCGCGGTGCCGGGCGCACTGTGGGCCACGTTCTTGCACCAAGGACAGGTCTGTCATTCCGGAACGCGATTGTTCGTTCCCGCGTCGCTGCACGACGAGATGATCGCGCGCCTGGTCGAAACAGCCGAGGGATTGAAGATCGGTTCGGCGATGGATTTCGAATCCGACATGGGGCCGCTGATCCACCGCACGCAATACGAAACCGTCGAGCGGTACGTGCGCGCGGGGCTCGACGAAGGCGCGAAGCTCGTCACCGGCGGCGAGCGCGCGCACGTCGCAGGATGCGATGGCGGGTACTTCTACAAGCCGACGATCTTCACCGACGTGACGAACGACATGAAGATCGCGCAGGAAGAGATCTTCGGGCCGGTGCTGTCGGTGATCCGTTACGAGTCGGTCGAGGATGCGATCCGCATCGCGAACGATTCGATCTATGGGCTCGGCGGCGGCGTGTGGTCGCGTGACATCCCGCGCGCGATCAACGTCGCGAAGCGGATCAAGACCGGAACGGTGTGGATCAACGACTACCACCTGCTGAACGCGTACGCGCCCTTCGGCGGGTACAAGCAGTCAGGCGTCGGACGCGAGCTCGGGACGTGGGGACTGCGGGAGTATCAGCAGACGAAGTACATCCACGTCGACCAGGTGCCGTCGAAAGACCAGAAGTTCTGGTTCCAAGTATTAGGGCTGTAGTCGTCGCGATTCGTTGCGTCTCATAGCGTTTGACTGTGCCTTCGCGCGCGACTCGTAGCGGCTCGTATCGACCCGTGATACCTCAATCGGGTATCACCGCGGGTATCACGTCGTCAGCCGAGTCGGAAAGTCATGCGATCGACAGGGCCTGTTGCTGGCGAAGGCTCGCACCGCAGCCCATTCTCCAACAGATCCGTGGTGTACCGGTCGTCCGGATTCGCGAGCGCGTTCCACCACGATCGCTGCGCGAGGCTGTTATCCGACGATCCTGCCCCGTCGCGGATCTCGTCGATCGTGAGAGTTACTTCCCCCGTCGGACCGATGCTCGTTCAACGATCGTTCTTGTTCCAAGTACTCGGTCTCTGATGCAGCCGTTGAGCGCGCGACGCCTCAGACGGATCATCGCGACGGCCGGCGCTGACGACACGGGCCGATCGACGGCGCGCGCGCCGTGCCCCTTTCGTCGATCGGCTTACAGCGTCACACCGAAACCGGAGCCGCCGACGAGCACGTAATGATCGATCGAACGATAGTCGTTGCTCGCGTCGTCATCCGGCGACGCTAAGACGTACGCCGAGATGGTCACGTCGCCCACCATCCCGATGCCGTTCCACGTATAGGAGGCATCGCGCGACTTACCGGGCCGCGGCGAGGTCAGCGGCTCGTCGGCGACGACCGTGCACCGGTGGTCGGTGACGGTGCACGCACTGATGTAGATCTCCGGGTCGGCGGTAGGCATCTCCGTCCCATCGTTCTCGATCGTGACGTGAACCTTGCGGAGGTACCCCGGCGATGCGAGAGGGCCGTTGTCGGTGCGTAGTGGTACGTTCTCGACGCTGAGATCGGCTAGCGCGATGTCGTACGCGGCGCTGGAGCCGCCGCCGTCCATCGCCGCGTCGACGCCACTCGTCGTTTCGCCGGTTCCCACCGAGACGATGTCGGCGGACTCGAAGTCGGGCTTGCCCCGGAACCACTGCTCGACGAGGGTACCGTCGCTGCAATCCTGGAAGTCGATCTTGTAGTCCCCCGAGGGGACGGCAACGGAATACGTTCCGTCGGTGTCCGTCGTAGCAGAGGCCAACCAATCGAACGATGTGTCGTACGCGTTCACACACACACCGCCGAGCGTGACCCCCTCCGTATCGGTGACGGTCCCCGTGATGTGGGAAACAGGTGGCATGATCGCGTCGATGCCGGTCGTCACCTCGCCGAGTGTCACGCTCACCGGGGTCGCGTCCCCTTGCGACTGCTTGCCGTCGTACCAAACCGTTGCGTGGTCGGGTGGGTAATGACAGTCGTCGAAGCGAACCTTGTACGTCCCCGACTGCAGGCCGCCCGCGTGCCAATGTCCGTCGGTGCCGTCGCTGTTGAACCAGTATCCGTTGTCGGACTGATCGAACAGCCCGATGCACGCGTACACCGGATCACCGTTCGTGTTCGTCACCGTTCCTTCGATCTCACCGCCCTTCGCGAGCGATGCGTCGATCCCCGACGTGGTGCCGCCCGCTGTGACCTCGACCGTATCGGCGGTTTCGAACGAAGGTTTGTCGTTGTACCACTCACCCGCATAGACGGAGTCGTTGCCGTTGCAGTCCACGAACTGGATCTTGTAGAAGCCTGCGGGCACGAGATCGATCTCGTACGTCCCATCTTCTCTTGTGATGTCAGAACCCCACCCGTCGGAATCGACCTGCGAGGCGTTGACACACACGTTGACGAGAGCCGCCCCGTTGCCGTCGGTCACGGTGCCCGTGATCGATCCCGACGATGTGTCGGCTTTCGCAAGGCCGGTGCCGAGCAACGCCAGCACGACGACGACGACAGCGCGTCTCATATTGCCCCCAGTTGAAGGTCGAACACCCCTTGCGATTCGTCACATTGGTGACCGTTTCCTGCCTCCGTCTATCGAGGCAGGAGGGCGCAATCCGGCAGGCGCGCGCGGCACTGCAGCGCGACGAGGAGCGCATCGGACCCCTTGAGATCCGCGCGCGCCCTCCGGATGAGCTGGAGCGCTGACGCGTCGTTCGACGCATGCGAGGCGTCGATCGCCTGGCCGACCGCGCGCACGTAGTGCGCGGCCACGTCTTCAAGGATCGCCGGGGTCGGCGCGCCCTTCAGCGCGTCGAGCGCGCGCTCGAACGAACCGTTGAGGCCGGCCGGACGAACACCCGACGCGAGCGAGAGCTCGAAGGACAAGATCGAGTTGCGCGCATCCGTGATGGACGGCCACGTCGCGCGCTCCCATGCGATCACCGCCTCGCGGTCTTGCCGGTGCTGCCGGTGCGCCGCGTAGTAGACCCCCATTGCGCCGAGCCCACCGACGACAGCGAGCGCGACTGCGACCATCCATGGCTTGACGCGGGCGAGCGACATCGGACCTACGATACGGCGCATGCGCATCTCGTTCAGCGACGCTGCGGCCGGCACCGGGCTCGACGCCGTGACGCAGATCGAATGGATCGACGAGCCGAACCAGGGCTCGTTGTCGCTCGATAGCGATCTCGGCCGGCGATTCGTGTTGCGCGCGCCCGGCAACGACGGGCGTGGCTGAATCGGCATTTCTACCGAGACCAAGCTTCGCAAACATGACCGCGCGCGCGATGAAATGGTTCGGCTTGCCCATAGAGGCGACCGCGTCGCGCGCGTAATGTTTGCCGCAAGAGAAGCCGGCCCAGCGTGGACACGGGACACACGCCGAGGTCGACTGGCTCCCCCCTACGAGCCGCCGGCGCATGCGATCGGCGGCTCGTCTTATTTCCGCCGATAGGATTGCGTGCATGCACGTGCACGACCACGGAGATGGGTCGCCCCTGGGTTTCACGGGCGAACGAGTGCTCCCCGACGAGCGGGAGTGGGCGTGGTGTTTCCAAGCGCACAAGTTCGGCTACGACGACCTCGCGGCGCGGACGCGGGCGGGTGCGCGCATGCTCGATGTCGGCTGCGGTGAAGGCTACGGGGCGAACCTGCTCGGGCGCGACGCGTCGTGGGTGGTCGCCACCGATGCCTCGGAAGAAACCGTGCGGCACGCGAAGGAGAAGTACCGCCGCGACAACCTCGCATGGGTGGTCTGTGACGCCGAGCGGCTCCCATTCGCAGATCGGTCGTTCGACGTCATCAGCTCGTTGCAGGTGATCGAGCATCTTCGCGACACCGACCGGCATCTGCGCGATGTCGCGCGCGTCCTGCGCGCGGATGGATGGCACTACGTGGCGACACCGAACATCGACAAGATGAGCGATGCCGAGAAGGACAACCCGTACCACCTGACGGACTTCACCGCGGCGGAGTTGCGGCGCGGGCTCGACACTCACTTCGAGGAGGTCGAGCTTGTCGGGATGTTCTACCGGGAGGACTCCCCGCGCGTTCAGGCGATGAACGACGCGGTGCGCAACGACGACGAGATCCGGCCGAAGCTCGATCGCGTCGAGAACGTGCTGGCGAAACTCCCGACACCGGTGCGCGTCAAGATGCGCCCGCTGGCGCGCGCGCTCGCGGGCGTGCCGCAACAGACCGCAGACGAAGCGCGCAACGCGATCCTCGCCGAGGACTTCGAGGCGCGCGCGCCGGCCGAGGAGAGTTTCTGCCTCATCGGCATCGCGCGCACACCGCGCGCCTCGTGACGCCGCGGACCGGCAAGGCGCGAAGATGTGGTTCGGTGATGTCGTTGGTTACGCCAGCACGACGATCTTGATGGTCGCGTATGCCGACGCATTCCCGACCTTGTCGAACGCTTGCGCCGCGACCGTGTAGTAGCCGGGGAGCAGATCGGGCGCGTCGGTCCAGTCCACCGATGTAGCCGCGGTCGGGCAGGAAGCGCATGCAGCGTCGTGAGAACTTTGGCTCATGCCGGTCGGATAGAACGTCAGCCGCACGTGGGCGATCCCAGAGCTGTCGCTGGCTCCGCCCGCGAGGTCCGCGAAGAGCATGACCGAGTTGCTGGGAGTGCTGAAGCCAACCTGTGGCGGCGTCACGTCCACCGTCACGTGTAGCGGGAACGACGCGACGCTTTGGTTGCCGGCACCGTCGCGCGCCGTCGCGGTGATCGTTCGGTCTCCACCCGCCGGCGCGCGCACGCTTGCGGACCAGGTCCCGGATGGGCCGACCGGCGCGCTCCCGATGGAAGTCGTGCCGTCCCGAACGATCACAGTGGTACTCGACGGAGCCGTTCCTTGTATGACGAACGTTTGCGGCTCGAGGGTGCCGTCGACCGGGTTCGTTATGACCGGCGAGTCGGGCAATTGGCTCGAGACAGTGAAGCCGACGGCGGCGGACGGCGCGCTGACGTTGCCGGCACTATCGCGCGCCACGGCCGTCAGTGAATGCGATCCGTTCTGCAGCGTCGCTTGTGCCGACCACGTCGTTCCACCCGCCGGCACCGATGCGATCACGTGCGTGCCGTCCTTCACGATGATCGACGTTGCGTTCTCCCTCGTCCCCGCGATGGTTACCGTGCTCGTCGTCAGAGCGTCGCCCTGTACGGGAGTCGTGATCACCGGCGCGTCCGGCAGCGCGAGGTCGACGCTGAAGGTTCGCGGTTGGGACGTCAGCGTGACCGAGCCCGACACAACGCTCGCGCGCACCGCGTGACTTCCGGCGCCGAACGTCGACGTCAACGTCCACGACCCGGCCGAGGTCGACGTCGTCGTGCCGATGGTCACGCTTCCTTCGGTGACCGTCACGGCCGTGTCCGGGTGCGTGGTACCCGAGATCGTTATCGAGGTCTGGTTCGTTGCGTATCCCTCCGGCGGCGACTGGATGATCGGCGCGAGCCGGCCAACCGCCGCATTCAGATCGACGAGCCCATACCCGTAATGCGCATCGCGCCCCGTCGAGCCGAGATCATGCGCGCTGGCGTCGAGGATGCTTCGCACCTGATCGTTCGTCAGCGTCGGGTCCGCGCCGAAGAGAACGCCGGCAACGCCCGACACATGCGGCGTGGACATCGACGTTCCGCTCAACAACTGGTAGCCGCCCCCCGGCCACGTCGACCAGATATCTTCACCCGGTGCCGCGATCTCCACATCGGAGTTGTATGTACTGAAGTAAGCATAGGAACCGCCGGCGTCGATCGCGCCTACCGAGACGACATCGGCATAGCCGGCCGGATAGCTGATAGTCGCGTCGCCCGAGTTGCCTGCCGCGGCGACGAGAAGCACACCGGCTCCGTGCGCGTAGGACATCTCGCTCGCCTCGGAGGGATCGGATTGCGAGCTTCCGAAGCTCATGCTGATCACACGAGCGTGGGCCGTCGAAACCATCCAATCGACGCCCGCGATGATGTCGGATGTGTATGCGCCGTAGGTCGATCCGTATTGCGCGAACACCTTCATCATCGCGAGTCGCGCGTTCGGAGCGACGCCTGCAACGCCGACGCCGTTGTTCGTGTTCGCGGCGATCGTTCCGGAGACGTGCGTCCCATGTCCGTTGTCGTCGGCGCAGCCGGACGCGACGATCCCCGTGCCCCCAGTCGACTTCGCGCAATACGCGACCTTCCCCGCGAGGTCGGCGTGCGATTGGTCGATGCCGGAATCGATGACGCCGACCACGGCTCCGCCGCTCGACGGGAAAACGCCGCTGCCGTAGACCTGATCCCAAGCAGGTACGGCCCGAACGTCCATCCCCGCGGTCCCGATAGTCCCGCAGCCGTTGCAGAGCTGGCCGGTGTTGTTCAGCCCCCACTCGTCGCCGAACCGCGGATCGTTGGGGATGGAGTCGAGCGGCGTAAGGCGGTTCAGCTCGGCGTAGGCGACCCCGGGCTCTGTGCGGTATCGCGCCGCTGCAACGAGCGGGCTTACCCCTTCAGGCAAGCGCGCGACGTCGAGCCCGATGCCGGCGAAACGGCGCGTGACTCGTGCTCCGAGCGCCGCGTGGTCCTGCGCGCGGACACCCTCGGTGGTGCCCGGAACGAAGCCGACGAGCACGGTATGCGGCTCGTACAGCGGCACCGTCTCGGCGCGCGCGCTCACGGACGCGAGATCCGCGCACACGAGCGCGATGCCGAGCAACGCCAGCCCCCCACGGCGCACCATGCAAGAAGGTTCGTCGCGGCGGAACTACGTTCCTTCTCGCTCTTCGTGGGCACCCGAGCACGCGCGGCGCAGCCCCGCCGCCCCGGCGTCAAGCGAGCGCGGCTCCTGGATCGTCGGGGCGTCGTCGGGAACGAGATCGCCGACGTTCTCGCGCGCGAAGAGCGAGTAGGCGAGAAGGACGAGCAGGACGGCTGCGCGGACGAAGACGGCGATCTCCGTCAGCGCCAAACGGAAGGGGCCATCGCCGACGTGGTACTGGATCGTGATCAGGTATCCGCTCACGGTGAACCAGACCGCGGCCTCGCTGATCGCGAACGCAGCGAACAAGTACCACGGGATCTCTACGAGAACGAAGAACGGCAGCAGCCACAAAGCGTATTGCGGCGAGAACACCTTGGCGGGGATCAAGAAGAGCAACAGCAAGGCGAAAGACGTGGCGTAGGGACGTACCTCGTCGCGACGCGCTTCGCGCGCGAGCAGCAGTCCGCCGAACACGATGAAGATCCCGATCGACACGACGTTCGCCGTCTTGGGAACGTTGTCGGACGAGAATATGCTGCTCGCACCTCCGAAATGACGTTGGAAGAAGTTCCAGACGTCGTCGATGTTCGGGCCGCGCGCCGATTGGAACTTCCACGGGAACCACCACCCCGCTCTGTTCGCGATCGCGAACGGCAGGTTCAGCGCAACGAAGGATGCGGCAGCGCTGCCGAGCATCGGCCACGGGAATCGCTTGTCTTGCTTCGCGCGCGCCAGCACGAGAGCAGGGAGGATCAATCCGGGGAACAGCTTCGTCGCCGCGCCGATCCCGAGCAGTGCGCCCGACCACACGTCTCTCCGTCGATGGAAGGCGAGAAGCGCAGCGCAGACGAACGCCACCGCCACCAGATCCCAGTTGTGGAATGCATACAAGATGAGCGAGGGCGCGGCGGCGTAGTAGAAGAGCCTTCGTCGATCACGCACCATCGGGATCATCGCGAGAAGCGCGAGCAAACCGCACAACGCGAGGACCGATCCTGTGCCGGCGAAGAAGCCGGCCGCATCGTGTGAGAACTCGGCGACGAGAGCCATGACGAGCCCCGTTCCGAGCGGATACTCGAGATCGCCGATCTCGATGTTCGTCTGGCCGGCCCGCTCGTCCAGGAGCTCGCCGTTGCCGTGAATGTAAGGGAGCCGCTCGTACGCGAGCCCTCGCCAGAAGTACAGGACGTAGATGTCGCTGTAGCACGAGTGCCGGTACTGCGATCCATCGTACGACACCGTATGGGGAAGCACGGTGCCGACGCATTGATCCTTCAACAGATACCCGGCGACGAGCGTCAGAGCGCACACCGCAACCGCGCCCGCGGTGACGACCCCAACGCTCCGCGCGCGCGTGGTGGAGTCGCTCAGGGCGACTGCCCTCCGGTCGGCGTGCCGGTGGGAGACGGGCTTTGCGAAGGCTTCGGTGACGGTGACGGTGACGACTTCGTCGGCTTCGGCGCGGGAGCGGTCGTGACGGGAAGCGGCGTCGACGGTGGCGGCGTCGACGGTGTTGGGCTCGGCGTCGATGAAGATGTCTCGGTCGACGTGCTCGCGATCGTTTCCGGCGTCGCGAAGGGAGTCGGCGGAACGTCGGCGAGCGCGACGCGCGCGAAACGCTTCCAGATCTCGGCGGGGCACGACCCGCCGAACATCGCGGTACATCCGGTCGGGCTCAAAAGGTTGCGCAGCGATTTCCTCGAATCAGGGAACCCGTTCCACACGACGGCCGCGAGATCCGGCGTGTACCCCGCGAACCATGCGTCCGCGTTCTGCTCGGTCGTCCCGGTCTTGCCCGCCTCCGGCCGCCCGATGTTGGCGCGCGTCCCCGTTCCTTGCCGCACGACGCCTTGTAGCACGCCGTTCACGTTGTCCGCGACCTTCCTGTCGACGGTCTCGTCTCCGCCGGTCTTTGCTCGGTAGACGACGCGACCGTGCACCGTCACCATCTCTGCGAACAGCGGCGGGTGATACGCGCCGCGATCGGCAAATGTCGCGAACATGTTCGTCAATTCGATCGGGGTCACCTCGTTCACCCCGAGCGCCAGCCCGTCGATCGGCTCGAGATGGGACCGTATGCCGAGCCGGTGGGCCATATCGACGACGTGCTCCGCACCGACCTTGTGGATGAGCTGGATGTAGACGGTGTTCACGCTCTCCCACGTCGCTTGTGCGATCGTCAGCCTGCCGTAGTTCTTGTGGTCGTAGTTCTCGACCGGCTTCGGGTACCCCGGCGCGTCGATTCGGGCGGGCGCGTCGAACGTCTCGTTCGGCGAGATGTTCTCGTCGAACGCGGTGGCAAGCACCGCAGGCTTGAAAGTGCTGCCCGGTTGGCGGTGCGCGTCCGTGGCGAGGTCGAGCTCACGTTGTGTGTAACTCCGCGAACCGACCAGCGCGCGCACGTAGCCCGTCTTCGGATCGATCGCGACGAGCGCGACGTCGGGTTGGCTCGGCTTCGGCCACACGGCTTTGACGGCGTTCTCCGCCGCACGTTGCGCATCGACGTTCAGCGACGCGACGACCTTCACGTTTCCGCCGTACAGCTCGCGTGGGCCGAGCCGGTCCTCGAGATCGTGACGCAGCTCCTCGAGGTAGTGCGCAGCGAACCCCGAGACGCTCCGCGCGCGCGTCCCCACCTTCTGCTTCTTGATCGCATCCGCTTGCGCCTGCGTGATGTGCTTGTCGCGCACCATGAAGTCGAGCACTTGATCCCGGCGCGCGCGCGACGTCTCCGGGTTGCGGATGGGGTCGTAGAGCTCCGGCGCCTTGATTATCCCGGCGAGCGTCGCGCTTTGTGGGAGATCCAGCTGGCTGCAATGTCGTCCGAAATAGCTTTGCGCGGCGGCTTCACACCCGTACGCGCCGCGTCCGAAGTAGATCGTGTTGAGGTAGTCCTCGAGGATCCGGTCTTTCGACTCGCGATGCTCCAGCTTGACCGCTAAGACGGCCTCACGGATCTTCCGGAACAGCGAACGCTTGTTGCCGACGAATGCGTTCTTCACGTACTGCTGCGTGATCGTGCTGCCGCCTTGGCTGCCGTGGCCGAACGCGTTCGAAAGCGCGGCGCGGAAGATGGACGTTACGACGATGCCGTGATGCGAGTAGAAGTGCCGGTCCTCGGTCGCGATGACAGCCTGGCGGAGCGACTCCGGCATCTCGGATAGCGGGACACTGACGCGATTGGCGTCGGCGTGGATGTAACCGATCTGTTTGCCGGTGTCGTCAACGACGATCGCCGACTGCGCAGTCGAGATCTCGTTGGGGCTCGGGATGGTCGCGAGCAGGTACTCGAGCGAAACGAAGGCGACGAAGAGGAACACGAGCCCTGCGACCACGAGGATGGTCAGTCGCTTCCACCGCATGCGACGCCACCAGGGCCGGGCAACTCTGTTCTTCGTCGTGCCTTTTTGGGCTGTCGTCCCCACGCGATCCTTCCGTTGCTAGAGGAACCCGCGAGACATGCCTACCCAAACAAGCGCGACGAGCCACCCCAGCGCGATCGCGCCGAACACCCACGCCACCGGCATCGCGCGGCGCCCACCCGCCTGGAGCTCCGGCTCCGGCTCGGCGCGCACCGCAGCCGGGGTCGCTATGAAGAGGAGCCCGATCGCCGCTCCTATGGCGAGGGTGATGCCCAAACCGTTCGGCATAGCTCCCGCGATGAGGCCCAGAGCGTTCGGCGCGCCGAGCGCATGCGCGCTCGGTCCTGTGATCCCGGACAAAGCCGACCCGGGCAGGATCGCGATGGCCGCGGCCGCGGCCCCCGGCACAACCGTCCAACCGATGTGGGCGCGGGAGCCACTCGCCCGCACACCTGCGATACCGGCGTGCCCAAGCCACACCAGGGCGAGCAGCGCCGGGATCGCTGCGGCGAAGACGAGCCGATGGGTCAACGCGCGATCGACCAGCGACACGACGACGATCAGCGCACCCGGCAGGGTCGCACCGAGCGGCGCCGCTCCGATCGACGGCGCGCCGGCGTCTTGCGCGCGCCCGAGGAGGAGCAGGACCGTCGCGAGGAAGAGCCCTGCGG
>JBHELL010000295.1:0-7047 GCA_046263075.1 Actinomycetota bacterium
CCTCATCAAGTTCACCTTCGTCGGCAAGTCGGGCAAGCGCGTCTCGCTCGACACCGAGCATCCGCGGTGCGCGCGCGTGATCAAGCGGTGCCGCGAGCTACCGGGGTACCGCTTGTTCCGGTACGAAGCAGAGGACGGCTCGGTCAAGGATGTCGACTCCGATGACGTGAATGGGTATCTGCGCGAGATCACCGGTGAGGACGTGACGGCCAAGGATTTCCGCACCTGGGGCGGGTCCGTGCTGTTCGCACGAGCGGCGCGCGACGTCGGTTCGGCCGCGTCCGAACGCGAGACGACTCGAGGCATGAATCTTGCTGTAGAGGCGGTCTCCCACATGCTGGGCAACACGCCGGCGGTGTGCAGGTCTTGCTACATCCATCCAGCGTTGATGGACGCGTATCGGGACGGGGAGCTCGAAGACCTGTGGAGCGCCGCGGAACGCGCCAAGTCGCGTGCCGGACTCCGGCGTGACGAGATCATCTTGCTCGCGATGCTGCGCGCGCTCTCGCGACGGAAAACGCGCGCGCACGTGAAACGTGCTGCTGCGTAGGTGTTGTTTCTCGCGAGGGAGCATCGGGAAAGACATCTCGCGGAGGGAGAAGACCATGGCGCAACGCGAGGTAACACGGCTCGACGGCCACGCGGTTTCGACACCAGGGCTCATCAAAGCGATCGCAAGTGACACGAGCGAGCTCCTGCGCAAGGAGGTTCAGCTCGCGAGGCAGGAGATCGTCGAATCCGTCCCGTCGATGCTCCGCGCCGCGGCGGGTGGGGTGATCGCTGCTGCATTCGGCGCGGTCGCACTGATCGTCGCGGCGTTCGCCGTGCGTGATGCGCTTTCGACCGGGATGAAGCTATGGGCCGCGGACCTGGTGACGATGGGGATCCTGCTCGCGCTCGCAGGAGGTGCAGCGCTCCAGATCCGCGCCGTACGCCGCGTTGCCGGCGTGCCCGAGGAGACGAAGAGAACGCTCAAGGAGGATGTGGAATGGGCCAAACATCAGCTGAAACGGTGAAAGAGATCGAAGAGACTCGACATCGGCTGGAGGGAGAACTCCGTGTCCTTCACGATCGCCTCCCATCGCCCGAAGTGATCGGCAAGAAGGCTGCAACCATCGCGGCTGCCGGCATCGGTGGGCTCATCATGATCTCCTTCATCAGGCGCGTTGCGCGACGCCGCGCGCGTAGATCCCAGGCTGAGATCCCTGCCGCGGTGCGCGCGGTCGTCGAGCGGCTCCCGCAACCCGTCGTCGAGCGGGTGGGTGCGCTGGATCTCGACCAAGTGAAGAAGATCCTGGGCGTTGCAGCAACTGCGGCGACGCTTGCGGCGCGCCTCCGCGAATACCGGCACGCGCGCGCGGCGGTCTAAGCCGAGCGGTCGATCCTCGCGGGCGAAGGCGCAACGCCGGCGCCTTGTCGTTCCAGCAACTCGATCATCGTCTGCGCGTCGACGATCGCGGCACCCTGCGGATCGTTGTTGAAATAGATGTACACGTCACGCGCGGGCATCGACGTGATCGCCTGCGCCCACCGGTCGAGCTTCCTGCGCGCGTAGAACGGGCTCAAGGCGCGGCCCTGATGGAACCGGATGTACGACCATCCACCGGTCACCGTCGTTCGCACGCGCCAGCCGGGGCGGTCCGCAAGGACCACTGCGCATCCGCGCGCGTCGAGCAGCGCGCGCACGTGCTCTGACTCCCACGACGCATGCCTGAACTCGAACGCGAAACGAACGTCGTGCGGGAGCACGTCGAGTAGCCCCGACAGCCGGTCCTCATCGCGCGCGAACGTCGGTGGGAATTGGAACAGCACGGGACCGAGCTTCTCTCCGAGCGCGCGGGCTCGTTCGAAGAACATCTCGATCGACGGCTGGGGATCCTTCAACCGCTTGATGTGCGTGACGAACCGGCTCATCTTCACGCAGATCACGAACCCGTCGGCTGAAACTTGACGCCAGCGCGCGAACGCCTCGCGGCTCGGCAGTCTGTAGAACGAGTTGTTCACCTCGACGGTCGAGAACCGCTCGGAGAAGAAGGGCAGCCATTCCGTTTTCTTCAGCTCGCGGGGATAGAACCGGCCATTCCAGGACTCGTACTGCCAGCCGCTCGTGCCGACGTAGATCATCGAACGGAGCCACCTTCCATCCGTGCAGCCGCTACCCGTGCTCCGACACAGCCAAACCGGTTCAAGCCCTTCTGGTGGGGGAACAACAGCCTCATGCCTCGGTCGATGTGGAGCGGTGCGATCAGCTTTGGGCTCGTAACGGTGCCCGTGAAGCTGTATTCGGCCGTACAGCAGAAAGACATCTCGTTCCACCAGATCGACCAAAGGAGTGGATCGCGGATCCGGTACAAGCGCGTGTCCGAGAAAACCGGACGCGAGGTGCCGTACGAGCAGATCGCGAAAGGATACGAGGTCGACAAGGGCACATACGTCGTCATCGATCCGAAAGAGCTCGAAGAAGTCGACCCCGAGCGGACGCACACGATCGACATCCAGGACTTCGTCGACATGACGGAGATCGACCCGATCTACTTCGAGCACTCCTACTGGCTCGCACCGGGAACGGGAGGCGACACCGCGTACGAGTTGCTGCGACGCGCGATGGAAGCGGAAGGCAAGATCGGCATGGGTCGCGTCGTCATCCGCACGAAGGAATATCTCGCTGCGATCCGGCCGTACGAGAAAGGCCTTGCGCTCCACACGATGCTGTACCCGGACGAGATCGTCCCACCGAAAGAACTCCCGCATCCGAAGAACGCGCGCGTGGGAGAACGCGAGCTGAAGATGGCGAAACAATTGATCGATTCGCTGTCTTCAGAGTTCGAACCGGACAAATATCACGACACGTATCGGAAGCGGGTGCTCGATCTCGTGAAGAAGAAGGCGAAAGGTGAGACGATCACCGTCGAAGAAACCACCGAGACCCCGAAGGTCATCGATCTGCTCGAGGCGTTGAAGGCATCGGTCGAGGAGACGGGGTCGGCGGGTGGACGCCGCAAGCGCAAGACGACCAAACGGAAGAGTGCGTGAGAGACGATGAGCGTTAGCTGGGAACCGGCCATGGGTAAGAATCAGCCCGGAACGAACAGCGAGCGGATCATGCGAAAAACCAGGTCAAGGACCGCACAGGGGGTACCAGACGCGCGCGTGGTCGGATCGGTGAAGAAAGACGAGCGCCTCGTTCGATTCATCGAAGCCGAGGCGGGAACGTCGTCGAAGGCATGCTGGATCAGGCTCGAGTATGCAGCGCGGGATCCGCTCGTCGTGTCCGTTTCGTTGTGCGCGCAGAGCCGCGCCACCGTGATCGAACGCGAGGTTATGCGGACCGACCTCCGGGACGCCCTGCAGCGACGGATCTACGACGTCGATCTCGTGATGACCCCGGATGTCTTGCGTGGGCATACGTTGCTTCGGTTCCGCGAGCCCCATGTCGCCGTCACCGTTGTCGCGAGCGCGCGAAAGATCGCGGATTTCATCCGCGAGAGCGACCAGTTGATCCCGTTCGGCACCGGCGAGGTCGACGCGCTCAATACGGCATTCGAGGACCTCCTCGTGTCCGAGCGAGTTCCCAACCCGCGGAGCTAAAGCATGAACGCGCTCCGGCGCGTCACGAGCTCGCAGCGCGGCATGATGCGCGCACTTCGCCGAACACCGGTGATCGGAACCGTCTTGGCGGTTCAGCGCCGCTACGGTGACGACGAAGGCGCTCAACTCGCCAGCACCATCACCTACAGCGCGTTCCTATCGCTGTTCCCGCTGCTGTTGCTCGCGTTCTCGTCGATCGGGATCTTGATGCGCGACCCTGCTTCGCGCGCGCATTGGGTGGAGAGATTGTCGAATGCGATACCGGGCTTGAAGCCGATGATCGGGGACAACGTTTCGGCCCTGTCTCGCACGGCGGCGGCGGCAGGCATCGCAGGTCTGATCGCTCTCGCATGGACGGGAACCGGCGTCGTCAAGTCCGCCGGAAACGCAGCGTCGAAGGTGTTCGGCGTTCGGCCGCACGGTGGCATCAAGTCGTACGCTTGGGCCCTGTCATCGCTTGCGATACTCGGCGTGCTGGGTCTCGTATCGACGGGCGCGGGAACCCTGGTCGCCGGATTCGGCGGTGGCCGTATGTGGGCACTCGCAGTCTCGTGGGTCGTGTGGCTGGCGCTCGATAGCGGGGTCTTCTTGATCGCATATCGGATCTTGACCCAACGCCGCGGTCCACCGTTCCGCGATCTATGGCCCGGTGCGGTGCTCTGCGGCGCGGCATGGACGCTTCTGAAGGGGATCGGTGTCTGGTATGCGCAGCGAACGGTTGCGCATGCCCAGGCCGTCTACGGCGCATTCGCGGCGACCGTCGGCGTTCTCGTGATGCTGTCGTTGATCTCGAAGATCTGGGTCTACGGCGCAGCCCTCAACGAGGTGCTGCTCGAACGCAGGTGGGACGCGAGCGAGCAGAAAGCGATCAACCTCGCCCGGCACCGCGCTGCGCGCGCGCGAACCGGCGCGTGAGGCTCACGTCGAACCTTCGATCAGCTCAAGCAGCTCTTCCGCCCGGAACGGTTTGGTGATGTAGCCGTCGGCACCGAGCGCGCGTGCTTGCTCCGGCGCGTCCGACACGGCATGTGCCGAAAGCATGATCACGCGCATCTTCTTGCCTTCCGTGCGATCGCGAAGGCTCTGCAACATCGACCAGCCGTCCTGCCCGGGGAGCCGGACGTCGAGCAGAAGGACATCGGGAGAGAACGTCTCCATCAGCTCCCAGGCCTCGGCGACGGATGACGCCTCGGCGACCTCGCAACACTGGCGCAACAGCAGTCGCGCGAGAAGCCGGATGTCTTCCTCGTCGTCGACGATAAGCACTCGCTTCACGACGGGCTCCCTTTACGGGCCAGACTAGTCGCGCGAGCCATAGGCAGTCACTCCGACGCCGGTCCGTCGAAACGTGGGGCACGTTTCTCTCTGATGGCTGCCACGCCTTCCCGGACGTCGGGCCCGGAAAAGCCGAGGAATTCGAGCGCGAGCGACGCGTCGAACGATGGCCCTGCCGCACGCAACCAGTTGTTCAGCGCGTACTTGGTGAACCGCAACGCGCTTTGTGAACCGCTCGCCAACGAACGCGCGATGCGCAACGTTTCTTCGTCGAGCCGCTCATCGTCGACGACCTTCGACACGAGGCCGATCCGCTCCGCTTCTTCGCCGCTCAACGGTTCGCATGTCAACAGGTAATACTTCGCCTTTGCGATGCCGCAGAGCAACGGCCACACGATCGCAGCATGATCTCCTGCGGCCACGCCGAGCTTCGTATGTCCATCGATCAATCGCGCGCTGCGCGCGACGATGGAGACGTCCGCGAGCAGCGCGACGACGAGGCCGGCGCCAACGGCGGGCCCGCGGATCGCCGACACGACCGGTTTCGAACAGTTGATGATGTTGTACACGAGCTCTCGCGCCTCGCGAAGAACGCGCACGCGCGTCTCGAAGTCGGTGGCGATCTCGAGAACCATGTCGAGGTCGCCGCCCGATGAGAAAGCGTCGCCTTCGCCCTGGACGATCGCGACACGCACCGCCGGATCGCGATCGATCTCGTTCCACACGAGCGAAAGGTCGCGGTGCATCGGAGCGTCGGTCGCGTTCAGCCGTCCCGGCTTGCTGATCACGACGCGCAAGATCGCATCCTCCACGCGCTCGAACTTCAGGCTGGGGAAAAGCCGTCCGTAGTCATTCATGTTCGCGCGAAGATCACCCTGCTGAAGTTCCAGCGGCCCACGATCGAGCGGATGTCTGCGAACGATCCGTGCTTCTTCAACACCCGCTTGATGAGCTGGTTCGACTCGGCATCTACCTCGACGATGAGCCAGCCGCCGGGCCGCAGCCACTCCGGCGACTCCTTCGCGACTCGCTCGACGATGCGCGTGCCGGTCGAGGAGTTGTCGGTGAGAGACTCGACCGGTTCGTAGCGGATCAACTCGGCGGGGAGGTCCTTCAGCTCGTGCTTCGGAACGTAAGGAGGATGGATCGTGATGACATCGACGGCTCCCTTCAGCCGCTTCGGCAACGGCTCGAAGAGATCACCTTTCGAGAACGTGACGTTGCGCAGCTTGAGCTTCTTCGCGTTCGCGCGGGCCGCGGCGACGGCGGGGCCACCGATGTCGACGCCGAACACCTGCGCTTTCCGGACCTCGTTCGCGATCGCCAACGCCACGGGCCCGATCCCCGTCGCGAGATCGACGGCGACGGGCTTCGGCCGGCGCTTCAAACGCTTGGCGGCTTCGCCTGCCATGACCTCTGTAGACGCGCGCGGAACGAATGCGCCCTTCTTCACGTCGAGCCGCAGCCCGCGGAACTCCGTGTAGCCCACGAGATGCGGGATAGGCTCGCCTTCGGCTCGGCGCGCGATCAACGCGTGGAAACGTTTCGCGGTGCGCGCGGGGATCTCTTCGTCGGGATCGGGGTGATATCCGAGAACGTGCTCGAGCAGATCGTTGGCGACATCACCTTCGTCGCCGGTCCAGCTGACGTTCGAGCGCGCAGCGATGAGCGCGCGCTTCCCTTCCCTGAGCAATCGTTTGGCGTCCACGGCGGCGGATGCTAAGCGGCGCGCGCACGCGCGGCAACATGGTCGGTGTGATGCGCCGACTGCGGTGGTCACGTTGGATCGACCGGCCCGGCCCACTGTATTGACGCCGAGCTCAAGGCGGTTTACCTTCGCGCGCAGGCGATGGAGCTCGCCTGAACCGCGGCTCGGAAGAACGGCCGCTGATGGCTCCTACCGGTTTCGGTAGGGGCTTTCCGTTTGAAAGGGTGATGGTGCGCGTCTTCTGGGTCGGCGTTGCCGGCGCCGCCGGTGCGGTGAGCCGCTATGCGCTCGGCGGCTGGCTCGCCCAACGCTCGTCGGCGACGTTCCCGTGGGAGACGCTCGTCATCAACGTCTCGGGTTCGTTGGCTCTCGGCTTCCTCTTCGCGCTTGTCACCGAGCGTTTCCGCGTGGGTCCGACGGTACGGGTCGCGTTGACCGTCGGCTTCCTCGGGGCGTACACGACGTTCTCGACGTTC
>JBHELL010000296.1:0-5454 GCA_046263075.1 Actinomycetota bacterium
TGAGGCCGCGGCCGGGCTGGCCGTAGTTCGGGATCGGCGGGTCTTCGTGGAGCGCGCGCCCGACGCCGTGACCGACGTATTCGCGGACGATCGAAAAGCCCGCACCCTCTGCGATCGTCTGTACCGCCGAGCCGATATCGCCCACCTTGTTGCCCGGGCGCGCTTCCCCGATCCCGGCCCACAGCGCGCGCTCGGTGGTCTCGACCAGCTTTCGCTTCGCCTCGTCGACCTCGCCGACGGGGACCGTGATCGCCGAGTCGCCGTGGAACCCGTCGAAGATCGCTCCGCAGTCGAGCTTGATGAGGTCGCCTTCGCGCAGCGTCGCGCCGCCCGGGATCCCGTGGACGATCTCGTTGTTGATCGACGTGCACAGCGTCGCGGGGAACCCGCGGTACCCCTTGAACGACGGCCTCGCGCCGCGCGCCCGGATCTCGCGTTCGGAGATCTCGTCGAGCTGTTTCGTCGTGATGCCGGGCCGCACGGCAGCGCGCAGCACCTGCAAGGTCTCGGCGACGATGCGGCCCGCACGGCGCATCGCGTCGAGCTCCGACCCCGACTTCTTGATGATCATCCGCGCCGGAAGCCTCTCCGCGCGAGCGCCGCGACGATCCGGCCCTGCACCTCTTCGATCCGACCGACGCCTTCGATGTGCTCGACGAGCCCATTGTCCTCGTAGAACTCGATCACCGGCTTCGTCTCAGAGTGGAACAACGCGAGCCGCCGTTTGATGGCGTCGGGGTTGTCGTCCTCACGATGGACGAGCAAGGAGCCGTCGTTGTTGCAGTGTCCCGGCTCGACGGGCTGGTGGTCGGTCGTGTTGTAGACGCGGCCGCATTGCAGACACGTCCAGCGGTCGGACAGCCGCTGGACGAGGATCGGGTCGGGCACCTCGAGGCTGACGACTGCGTTGATCCCGTTCCCGCTTCCATCTCCATCGAGCATGTCGTCGAGCGCGGCGGCTTGCTTCGTCGTCCGCGGGAAGCCGTCGAGGATGAAGCCGTTCCGCGCGTCGTCGAGACGGAACCGCTCATCGAGGATCGATATCACGAGCTCGTCCGGAACGAGCTCGCCGGAATCCATGTACGTCTTGGCTTCGAGCCCGAGCGGCAGGCCGTCCCGGATCGCGGCACGCAGCAACTCACCGGTCGCGACGTGCGGCATGCGGTACCAGCGCGCGAGACGGTCGCCCTGCGTTCCCTTCCCCGCCCCCTGCGGACCGATGAGGAGCAGTTGCAGTCGCGGTCGTTCTGCGGGAGCTTCCACGCGCGCCTACTTCAGGAAACCTTCGTAGTGACGGGTCATCAGCTGCGACTCGATCTGCTTCATGGTTTCCAGCCCAACGCCGACCATGATCAGCACCGAAGTGCCGGCGAAGGGGAACGCGCTGACACTCCACGCGCGCTGAGCCACGAACGGCAAGATCGCGATCGCGCCGAGGAAGATCGCGCCCGGCAACGTGATGCGCGTCAGGATGTTCGCAAGGTAATCCGACGTCGGACGACCGGGACGGATGCCTGGGATGAATCCGCCGTACTTCTTCATGTTGTCGGCAACGTCTTCGGGATTGAACGTGATCGCGGTATAGAAGTACGTGAAGAAGATGATGAGCAGGAAGTAGATGAGGATGTACCAGATGCTTTGGCCGCGCGCGAAATGCTTGTCTACGAAGTTCTTGAAGCTCGCATTGGTGATGATCGTCGCGGCGAGCACCGGCAAGTAGAGCAAAGACGACGCGAAGATGATCGGGATGACGCCCGCCTGGTTGACCTTCATCGGGAGGTACGTCGACGCGCCGCCGTAGGTCTTCCTTCCGACGATGCGTTTCGCATACTGAACGGGGATACGCCTCTGCGCCTGCTCGACGATCACCACTGCGACCACGATGGCGATGCCGAGCCCGAGGAACACCGATCCCTTCAAGGCGCCGGAGCTCTTCCACAAGGAAACCGAGTTCGACGGCAGCCGTGAGATGATCGCCGCGAAGATAAGGAGCGACATCCCGTTCCCGACACCGCGCTGCGTGATCAGCTCCCCGAGCCACATGATCAATGACGTTCCGGCCGTGAGTGTGAGCACCGCGAGCGAAATCGCCCCCACCGAATGGTTCGGGAAGAAATCTCGGATACCGCTTCCGCCGGAGCTTCCGAACAGGAGCCCGCTGTTCGCCGTCACGATGATGCCGAGCGACTGCAACAACGCGAGCACGACGGTCATGTAGCGGGTGTATTGCGTGATCTTCTTCCGGCCGACCTCGCCTTCCTTCTGGAGCGTTTCGAGGCGCGGGATAACGACCGCGAGGAGCTGCATGATGATCGACGCGGTGATGTAGGGCGTGATGCCGAGCGCGAACACCGCGAAGTTCGTCAGCGCGCCGCCGGAGAACAGGTTCACCAGCGTCGCGATGCCGCTCTGGCTCTGAGCTTGCTGCGCTGCAACTTTCGCCATGTCGACACCGGGCAGCGGCACGTGCGAGCCGAGCCGGTACACGGCGATGATGAACAACATGAAGAGGATCTTGTTCCGGAGATCCGGGACTTTGAAAGCGTTCCGGAAAGCCTTGAACACGTCTGTCCCTCTCTCTTAGAGCACTTCGACGGTCCCGCCGGCCGCCGTGATCTTCTGACGCGCGCTCTCGCTGAATGCATGCGCTTTGACCGTCAGTGCAACGGTGACGTCGCCGCGGCCGAGGATCTTCACCGGCGTGCGGCCCTTCCGCACGATCCCCTTGCCTCGCAGCGCCTGGGGATCGACCGTCGAGCCGGCAGCGAACGTGTTCAGCGACTCGACGTTGACTGGAATGTACTCGACCTTGAACGGATGGTTGGAGAACCCACCGAACTTCGGCAAACGACGCTGCAGAGGCATCTGCCCGCCCTCGAACCATGCTGGAACCGTCCCGCGGGCACCCGTTCCTTTCGTACCGCGCGTCGACGTCTTGCCGAGCCCCGAGCCGTGTCCGCGGCCGACGCGCTTCGGCTTCGTGCGCGCGCCCGGCGCAGGTCGCAGGTGATGGAGCTTCACTCGCTTACCTCCTCGACCGTCACGAGGTGCGCGACAGCGCGAACGGCGCCGCGCACCTCGGGTGAATCCTTGCGAACGACGGACTGGCGGATCTTCCGCAGCCCGAGCGTCCGAACCGTCTCGCGCTGGCGCTCGGTGCACCCGACGAGTCCCTTCTGGAGCGTGATGCGGAGTGCCATCAAACCGTCAGCTCCTTCACCGACAGCTCGAGCATCCGCTTGGGTGCAACCTCTGCAACCGAACGTCCACGCTTACGGGCGATGTCCTCCGGGAGCTTCAGCTGCCGCAAACCCTCGATCGTCGCGTGCACGATGTTGAGCTGGTTCCCACTCCCGAGCGACTTCGACAAGATGTCGGAGATCCCCGCGCACTCCATCACCGCGCGCACCGCGCCGCCGGCGATGATCCCGGTTCCCGGTGAAGCCGGTTTCAGCAGAACCTTGCCGGCGCCGTCGGACCCGAGCACTTCGTGCGGGATGGTCGATCCCACCATCGGTACGCGGAACATCGCACGCTTCGCGATCTCTTCCGCCTTCGCGATCGCCATCGGAACCTCTTTAGCCTTGCCGTATCCGACGCCGACGCGGCCGGCCTTGTCCCCGACCACGACCATCGCCGCGAACGAGAAGCGACGACCGCCCTTGACGACCTTCGCCACGCGGTTGATCGGCAGCACGCGCTGTTCGAGCTGGGGCCCCGATGGGGCCTCTTGCTCTTGGCGCGGTTGACGCCGCCCTCTGTCGCCTCGTCCTCTAGGTTCCGGCATGGTCCTCCCTAAACGGTCAATCCAGCTTCGCGCGCGCCATCTGCAAGCTCTTGCACGCGTCCGTGGTACTTGTATCCGCCGCGGTCGAACACCGCGGCCGAGATCCCAGCGGCCGTCGCGCGCTGCCCGAGGACCTGTCCGACGCGCTTGGCGACATCCTTCTTCGCTCCATCCTTGGCGACGTCGGTGTCGAGCGACGACGCGGCGGCCAACGTGCGCCCGGACGTGTCGTCGACGAGCTGCGCGTAGATGTGACGGTTCGAACGGAACACGGCGAGCCGCGGACGGCTCGACGATCCTTCGACCTTCTTGCGAACGCGCGCATGACGGCGTCTCCGCGCGGCGACTTTCTGTAGCGTCTTCATCACTTCGCCGCCTTCCCCGCCTTACGGCGGACGTACTCCCCTTCGTAGCGGATCCCCTTGCCCTTGTACGGGTCCGGCGGACGGATCGCTCGGATATTCGCGGCAACCTGACCGACGGATTGCTTGTCCGCGCCGGCGACGACGATCTTCGTAGGCGACTCGACGGTAAGGGTGATCCCCTCCGGCGGCGTCACGAGCACCGGATGCGAGAACCCGATCGAGAACTCGACGTCCTTGCCCTTCGCAGCCGCGCGATACCCGACACCTTGGATCTCGAGCGTCTTCGCGAATCCTTGCGTCACGCCGTCGACCATGTTGGCCACGAGCGTCCGCGTCAGGCCGTGCAGCGCGCGGTGGCGGCGCTCCTCCGACGGGCGCGCGACGACGACGGTCCCGTCCTCAACGCGCACGGTCATCTCCGGATGAAGCTGCTGCTGCAGCGTGCCCTTCGGCCCTTTCACCGTGACGTTCGATCCGGCAACGGCGACATCGACCCCCGGTGGGATCTGGATAGGTTTCCTTCCGATACGGCTCATCGCATCATCACCACACGTAACAGATCACTTCGCCGCCGGCGCCGACCTTCTTCGCCTGACGATCGGTCATCAATCCTTGCGAGGTCGAGATGATCGCGACCCCGAGACCACCAAGCACGCGCGGAAGCGTGTCCTTGCGCGCGTAGACGCGCCGTCCCGGCTTCGAGATCCGCTTGATGCCGGAGATGGTTCGCTCGCGGTTCGGCCCGAACTTCAACGAGATCGTGAGCTGCGGACCGAGCTCGCCGCCGGTGACCTGGTAGTCCTCGATGTATCCCTCCCGGCGGAGGATGTCGGCGATCGCAACCTTCTGCTTCGAAGACGGCATCGTCACCGTGTCCTGCATCGCCGTCGTGCCGTTGCGAACCCTCGTGAGCATGTCGGCGATCGGGTCGGTCATCGTCATCGGTTCACCAGCTCGCTTTCGTCACGCCGGGCAGCTCCCCGGCATGCGCCATCTCACGAACACAGATACGGCACATGCCGAACTTCCGGTAATACGCGCGCGGCCGGCCGCAACGACGGCAGCGGTTGTACGCGCGCGCGGAGAATTTCGGCTTGCGCTGCGACTTTTCGATCAAGCACTTCTTGGCCATCAGGACTCCGCCTTCTTGAATGGGAACCCGAGCTCGCGGAGCAGCGCGCGCGCCTGATCGTCGGTCTCCGCGGTCGTTGCGATCGTGATGTCCATGCCGCGAACGCGGCTGACCTTGTCGTACTCGACTTCGGGGAAGATCAACTGCTCGGTAACGCCGAACGTGTAGTT
>JBHELL010000297.1:0-6948 GCA_046263075.1 Actinomycetota bacterium
CGAGCGTCTCGGACGTGTCGGTTCCGCCGGGACAGATCGAGGGCGTTCGGCTGGCGGAGCCTGGGATGACGAGGCTCGACGTGATGTCGCTCGTCGACGCGAACACGATCTGGCTCGACAGGAAGCTGCCGTCCGTTTGGGCGAAGGCGATCCATTTGGGATCTGCCCCAGGCTGCGCGAGGTCGACCGACAACGTGGGCGACTCGTCGTTCCCACCGAATGACGGCGTCGAGTATTCGGTGGCCGGTCCCGCGCCCAGAGCTTTCGCGTCGGTGAATGTCGGTGCGGTCGCTTTGTCCCGCCCGTAGATGTGGGTTCCGGCCGGCGCGTCCACCGGGAGGTCGGGCGCGTTCTCGCACTCTTGCAGCGCTTGCGTCCCGGCCGGCTGATCGCAATGCCAAAGCCCGAACGTCGTGGCGCTCACTCCGTCGTGCAAGGCGAAAGAGAATGAGACCTCTTGCGATGTAGTCGAATCATTCGACGTGTTGCCGCTGGTCGTTTGCGTGTGCGCCGAGCTCGTCGCGAAGACCGGGATCCCCATCACCGCGCGATCACCGTTGAGGTTCTTCTCGACGAGGCGGTACCTGGAATGAGGATCGCTCGGTGTATTGGCAACGTCGTCGGTGACGTACGACTGGTCGACCTCAGTTGTTTCCGGCGTGCCGGCGGACGTCCCCGTCGCCACGATGGTCGAGCCGCCCGCGACGCCGGTCGATGATCCAACCGGGATCGCAGGCGGCGTCAGACAGTCGGTCGAGATCGGGCCGTTCAGCAAGCAGAGTGCGTCTCCGCTGTCGAGCGGCTCGAACAAGGTGTTGTCGTTGCTCCAGGGCGAATCCACGTTGTTGTAGTACATGACGGAATGGCTCTGCGTGATCTGCGCGCGCTGATCGACGTTGTAGGCGCGACCCGGGACCGTCGCATCGGCCTTTACGACGTTCGAGTGATAGGTCTGTCCGCGTCCCCCGGATCCGGGATAGACGACACCGAAGGTATGCGCGATCTCCATCCCCATCAGCGAGCCGGTTCGCGGGGCCGAGCCCGGCATCCATATCGCGCGCGCCCAGGCTTCGCGTCCAGGGTTGGTCGGATCGGCGCTCGACGGGTTCGCGACCGCCCCCATCCCGTCGACGCAGCCGAGGTTCCCGCTCGCGCTGATGTTCTCGTCGAGCACCCCGAGCGCGATGTCGGCGGAGTTCTCCGGATGCGTCGTGTTCCACAGCGATAACAGTTGCGCGAGTTGTTGCTTGATGCCGTCGAAGTTCCCGCCGCCGCCGCAGAAATGCGTGCCGTCGGGGAAGTTGTTCAGCGGATTGCCGAGCCGCGGATCGCGCAGGTTCACCATCGCGCTGAGATCGATGTGGTAGCGGATGCCACCGAACTGGCTCGCCCCGCATCTCGCGCCGGGCGGCGGCGGCGGGCAGAGCTCGCCGACGCCATCGGGGACCGGGAAGATGCGATCGAGCGTGGCCACCCCAGAGCGGGTCGCGCCTTCGGCCGAGAGGCTGAACTGCGATCGGTAATCCTTCGCCGGATCGCCCATCGGGACGACCAAGATCCTCAGCGCGTTCGTGCGTTGCTGGATCAGCTTCGTGGTTGCGAACACGTATTGTTGCACCGCACCATCGACGGTGAACGTCACCGTTGCCTTGAACGTCGCCGTGAAAGCGTCGGGCGCGCAGGGGGTCACGCCCCCACACGGCGTGAGGCTGCTGCCGGGAACCGCAAAGAACGGATCGCTTTGCAGCGTCGGTGCAGGCGTCGTCGCGTACCACGACGGAAGCGCCGTCGCGCGCAAAGGGGCGAACAATTTCCCTTGCGCGATCGGCGGTTGCGCGGTGTTGTTGTAGACGTCGAGCTGCGCCCCGGTGATCGCGAGCGATGACGATGTCGAGCAGTCCGGCATGCTGAGGAACAACCGGACGAGTGCGCTCTTCCCGCGCACCAAGGAAGCCCCGCCGACGCCGGAATACGGCAAGCCTTGGTTCACCATGAACTCGTGCAGGGCGGGATGGAGATCTGCGGGCGAGCACGGGCCGGATGCGCGCGCGGGAACGCCGAGCCCGACGACCGCGAAGAGGATGCTGAAGAGGAGCGCACGCGCGCGGCCCTTCGTACCCACCCCCTACCCCCCCCGATGCGGTCGCTCCGGACCCCGACTTATTCGTCGGGGGGTGGGCTCGGCCCTGCTTGGAGTCGAACAGGTCGGGAGAAGCGGAAAGTCAGGCCGGTTTCTCGGCCTCGTCGATCAGCATGATCGGGATGCCGTCGCGCACCGGGTAGACGTACTTGCACTGCCCGCGGCAGTAGATCTTCTGCTCCGCGTCCTTGTACTCGATCTTCCCGTGGCAGTTCGGGCAGATCAGGATGTCGAGCAACTCTTTGCTGACCGTCATCGTCCCCCCCATCCTAGCCGCGGATCATCGCAAGGAGCTCGTCGCGCCGGCGCGCGCCCTCGACGGCGTCGCGATGCTCGACGTTCAGCCGCAGCAACGGTTCCGTGTTCGACGCGCGCACGCTGAACCACCAGTCGTCGTACTCGACGGTCAAGCCGTCCGTTCGATCCTGGCGTCCCTCCTTATACGCATCGGCGAGCCGCTCGATCGTTCCTTCCTTGTCGGCGACCGTTGAGTTGATCTCGCCGGAGTTCCAGTAGCGGCTCGAGTAGGGCTCGAGCGCATGCGAAAGCGATCCGTCCGAGCGCGAGACGACCTGCAGCGCGAGCAGCGCTGCGATCATCCCGCAGTCCGCCCGGAAGTGATCGCGGAAGTAGAAGTGCCCCGAATGCTCGACGCCGGCGATGGCGCCGGTTTCCGCCATCACCTGCTTGATGAACGAGTGGCCCACGCGCGTGCGCACCGGCTCGCCGCCGTGTTCGCGGATGACTTCGGGCACTGCGCGGGAGCACGTGAGCGAGTAGATGACCTTCTCGCCGGGGTTACGGTCGAGGATCGCCGCCGCCACCATCGCTCCGAGGAACGACGCCAGCACCGGTTCGCCCCGCTCGTCGACGAAGAACACGCGGTCGGCGTCGCCGTCGAAGGCGAGGCCGCATACCGCTCCGTGCTCGACGACGGCTTTCCGCAGATCCTCGAGGTTCTCCGCCTGGATGGGGTCGGCAGGATGGTGCGGGAACGTTCCGTCGAGCTCGAAGTAGAGCGGGATCACCTCGAAGGGGAGACGAGCGAACACCGCCGGAACCGTGAGCCCTGCCATCCCGTTCCCGGCGTCGATCACGACGCGCAACGGCCGGAGGGACTCGACGTCGACGAATCCGAGGAGATGCTCGACGTATCCAGCGAGGACGTCGTTGCGCGTGAGCTTGCCGAGCCGTGGCGGCCGCTCGAAGTCGTTGCGCTGCGCGAGCAGTTTGATGTCCGCGAGCCCGGTGTCGGCGCCGACCGGCAGCGCGCCGGCGCGCACGAGCTTCATCCCGTTGTAAGCCGCGGGGTTATGCGACGCCGTGAACACAACGCCCGGCATGTTCAGCGTGCCCGATGCGAAATACATCTCATCGGTCGCGCAAAGGCCGAGATCGACGACGTCGGCTCCTTGCTGGAGCGCCCCCGAGATGAAGGCAGTGGATAGCGGTTCGCTCGAGGCTCGCATGTCGCGCGCGACGAGGACGCTGCGAGCGTCGAGCAGCTGCACGAACGCGCGCCCGACGCGGTGGGCGACGTCCTCGTCGAGCTCGGCGGGATAGATCCCGCGAACGTCGTACGCCTTGAAGATCGCGTCGATGTCCATATTCAGCGGGGGATACTACCCAGGAGCGATGCCGATGCCTCGGCAACGAGCTGCGCGCCGATTCGCTCGGCGATGCGGGCCGATGCTGTGAGCGCGCGCGCGGCTTCGCCGGCGGCTCCCGCGTCGTTCAGCGCTGCGCCGAGGAACAGCAGCGTCTTCGCTTCGTGCCGCTTGAACCGCGATGCGCGTGCGATCGCAAGCGCTCTCCTACACAGGGTCGCAGCCTCGTCCGGCCTTCGGGTCACCAATGCATGCTCGGCGCCGACCCAGAGGACGCGGATACGCGCTCGTGGATCGCGGGTCGACACGGCTCTCGCATCGTCGAGCCGCTTCGCCGCAGCGCGGGCGTCGGTCAGCACGACGTCGGCGACGAGCGACGCGAGGGCATGCGCGCGCTGGGCGTTGTCCTGCGCGAAGCGTTTCGCGCGGCGGTCGCAGCGTTCGGCCTCTTCGTGACGGCCGAGCTGACGCAGGGCCGAGCCGAGCGTGAGGCACGCGGCAACGCGCACGCCTTGGTCCTTCGCGGACGCGACCGGGGTCGCGAGGAGGATCGCCTGCTCCAGCGCGCCTTTCGCGTTGGCGATGTAGGCGAGAGTCCAGGTTCTCTTCTCGGAAGCGCGAGCGCGCGCGAGCGATCGCTCGGCTGAGGGGTAGTTGCCGCGAAGCGCTGCGACGAGCGCGCGCTCGAGGAGGTCAGGCGTTCGGTTTCGCTGCTTTGCTGGGGCGGCGTGCTTTGTCGAGGACCTCGGGGAGGTCCATCGCGTTGCCCGCGTCGTCGAGCCACCACCGCTTCTCACAGGCGTGGCAAGAGTAGAAGGAGACGGGCCCGGATTCGACCGTGAGGTTGATGTTGATCACGTTGCGCGACCCGCATCGCGGGCATTCAAGTGCGTTCATGTCGTCTCCCTCGGCGACCGCTGCGTCCTCACGACGGTGTCGCAAAGATACCTGCTGCGCAGGCTCGGTCCTATGAGCCGTTCAGATGATTCGCGCTGGTACGGATGGCCCGTCTAACCCGGCGTGTCGGCGCCCGCCGGCAGATCCTTACCGATGTAGCGAGAACGCAGGCGGCCGTCTTCGCGCCAGTACGCGTACCAGTACGGGCCGTGCGGGCAACGGGTGCACCCTTGCTTGCCGCACCGGACCGGCTCGAGGCGATACGTGACCGCCCCGGTCGATCCTTCCGCCTTGGCTTCGAACGCCGGGCCGTCATGATGAAGGAGCAGGCCGCGGATGAAGATCATCAGCCTTCGCAGGTCGTACTCGTCGAGCTTGCGGACGGCGCGGATCAGATCGCGGTCGATGACGAGCCTCTCTTACGCAAGTCTTATGTGAGCTGTACCTAAGACAGGGTGTCACGAACGCTCGGAAGCCGCAAGGGGTTGTGGTGCGGGAGTGCTGGGGTTAGGCGCCTGCGGTCGCGTCCTGGCTCGGCGCTTCCCCGGCCCACGCAGCTATGTCGGGACGGATCGGCGTTACCGGTGGCGGTACGACGCGGAGGTCTTGCTTCCGCCACCCGATCGGAACGGCCAAGCGCTCGGCGTGCGCAGCGCAAAGGTCGTACGCCGCAGGGTGGGGCTGAAGCGTCAGGTCTTCGATCCAGACGACACTTTCGGCATAGGCGTAGGTCAAGGACGCCGACGCCGGCCAGCGGCATCCGTTCCGTGAACACCGGCGGACGCCGGTCTTGCCCTGCCTCGCCACGGCGCGAACGATACGAGAGTGACCTGGGGTTTTCAAGCGTTCTGGGAGGTGCCCTCGGCGCCATGATTCTCGCGTCTTACCCTCATTGATATTACCTAAGACACTTTTGGTTTTCGTCCGCGTGTGATCACCTGCAACACCACGCGAACCCGCGCCCGGCAAAGCAACAGCGCGCCCGGAAAACGAAAGAGACCGCCGTTGACCAGCGATCTCTGACTCTTTCCGGCGCGCGCGCCGGTTGTTCGAACAAAAGATGTACTCCCGAGTAGCTTCCGGGTTGCCCCTACTCACTTCTCGGGAGTACTCATCCAATCTAGCACAGTTCGAAGAAGAACGCAAGCGCAACGACGGACTGGTAGTGGGTCATTTTGAAAATAATCGGCCGAGTCAGTCCTCGGTCTCGTATTCGGCGGGCTCTTCGGCCGCGAACAGGCTCGTGGTTTCAACCGGCTTCGCCTTCGCCTTTGGTGCGCGCTTGAAGGTCGAGCCGATCCGGCCTGGATAGTCGATGCCCCGCCCAGCCAGCAACTCTTCGACAGTGATGATTTGGAGGCGCGAGTACTTCTCCCCAGTCAGCGGAACCGTATAGAACCCCGCGCTCGCAGCCTCAGCGCGCATCTTGCCTGTGGGCTCCTCCATTGACAGCAAGATCCCAAACTCCGACCCCTCGCGTTCCATCACACCCCTGAGGTCGCGGACGTAGGTCGCATGGAGCTTGCCTGCCTTCACCGAAATCACAATCTGCTTAGTCTTCGCTCCCGCGCCAGTCTCGTCATGGAAGTAGATTCGTCCGTCGATGCCCTTGTCCGCGCCTTTCCGCTCAACGGCCGGGCGCGCGCCGACCAGGCCGAGTATCCAAAACTGGAACTGATACGGGTCCGTGGCGGCTAGTTCGCGCGCGCCTTCAAGGTCGGTCGGTTCTCCCACGACGCGAAACGTCTTCGTGATGTCGTCCCCGAATGTGTCGATCAGACGACGCCGGATGAGGCCGACCGCGAGATGTGTGATGTCGATCCCGATCCAGCCCCGGCTGAGTCGTTGCGCGACGGCCACCGCCGAACCGCATCCGCAGAACGGATCGAGCACTACATCGCCTTCGTTGCTGCTCGCAAGAATCAGCCGCTCCAGCAGCGCTTCGGGCTTTTGAGTGGGATAACCCAGCCGTTCGAGTGCTTGCGAATTGAGCAGCTGAATCTCCCACACGTCGTTTTCAGCCACTCCCTCGGGATTGACGGATGTCACGTACACATCATCGCCCTTGATGCGCGTGAAGTAGTTCTTCTTTCGAGCCAGGGACTTTGCCGTGTATGACGTGTAGAGGCGATTGAAGGTGTGGCGCCCCGAGGCCTTAGAGTAAAAGAGCAATGTGTCATGCATCTTCAGGAAACGACGAGCGCCGCCGGTCCACCGTCGATAGCGCCAGACGATTTCGTTCTGGAAGTTCGTCGGTCCGAACACAGAGTCCATCAGCATCTTGAGGTAGTGGCTCGCGGTCGG
>JBHELL010000298.1:0-5305 GCA_046263075.1 Actinomycetota bacterium
GTGCCCATCGCCTTCAGCGCGTAATGCGCCGAGCGGCGCGCGCGCAACAACAAGTCGGCTTCCGCGGGGTCCGACGATCGAACGGTGAGGAGCGCTCCCTCGTCCTTGCACATCGCTTCGATCGCGTCGAGCTCGCCGCGCGCGTCTGCCGAGTCGCTCTGGATCACGAGCAACGCACCAACCGAATCGTCCAGACCAACGTGGGCGAACGCTTCCACCGCGTGCACGGTCGTGCGATCGAGCAATTCGAGCATGGAGGGAACCGCGACGGCCACGATCGCGGAAACGGCTCGACCCGCGTCTTCGATCGTCGCGAACGATGCGACGAGCGTCGTCGCCGGTGCGGGCGCAGGACGCAGCCGAAGCGTCGCGCGCGTGACGATGCCGAGCGTCCCTTCCGAGCCGACGAAAAGACTCGTGAGGTCGTATCCGGCAACGCCTTTCCGCGTCCGCTTGCCGACGTTCGTCACCGAGCCGTCCGGCAGCACAACCTCGAGACCAAGCACGTAGTCACGCGTCACGCCGTACTTGATGCAGCACAATCCGCCAGCGTTCGTCGCGATGTTTCCGCCGATCGTGCAGATGTCCTTGCTTGCGGGGTCGGGCGGATACGAAAGGCCGTGCGCGCGCGCCTCGCGGTCGAGCTCGCCGTTGAGCACACCCGGCTCGACGACGGCGAGCAGGTTCTGCGGCTCGACGGCGACGATCGAGCTCATGCGTTCGAGCGACACGACCACGCATCCGTCGATCGCGTTCGCGCCGCCGCTGAGACCGCTGCCGGCACCGCGCGCAACCACGGATATGTGATGCGCGGCGGCTCCGCGGACCACGGTTTGCACGTCGGAGGTGCAGCGCGCGAACACGACGGCCGCCGGCGTTCCCGCCTCGATCGCTTTCAGCTCGTCGCGGCGGTACCCCTCAAGGGTGACGGGATCGGTGACGACGACGCCGTCCGGCAACGACGAAAGGTCTGAGAGGAACGCGCGCGGGTCGATCTTCATCCATCAATCGGCGTCCGAGGCGACGCTCCCATCCGTTCCGCTGCTCGGTTGCTCGGCGCCGACCACTTCGACGAGCCCGAGGATGTCCAGGACGCGCCTCACTTGCATGCTCGGCGATGTCCGCAAGGTGATCGCACGCTCGCGGCATGCCTTGGCGAATCGGACGAGCGCGCGCACGCCCATGCTGTCGATGAATCCGACGCTGCTGAGATCCACGACGAAGGCGGTCGCCGGTGCTTTGAAAGCCTCCTCGAACGCGCCCTCGAGAGTTACGACCGTCGAGGTGTCGATCTCACCTCCGCAGACGATCGCACGCTCCATCCCCTTCTCCTGGATCGAGACGTCGAGCTGTGCCACTCGGTCACCCCCCAAGGTGCTGGTCCCCGCCGGTATGCCGCCAGTATGCAGCATGCGCACGGGGCCACGCTCCGCGCGATAATCGGCCTATGTTCACCGTCGAGCAACGGAACGAGGTCCGCGCGCACATCATCGAGATGGCGCGATCGGACCCCCGCGTCGTCTCCGGGGCCGAGGTGGGCTCACTGACGCTCAACCCGAACGAACGTTGGGGCGACCTGGATCTCACGTTCGGATTGGCAGATGGCGCAGCCGTCGAAGACACGATGCAGGATTGGACCGAACGGCTGCGGCGGTTCGGCGCGGTCACCTTGTTCGACCTGCCGCATCGAGGGACGTTCTACCGGGTGTTCCTGTTCCCTGAGAACCTCCAGGTCGACCTGTCGTTGTCGCCCGGGCGGGTCGCGGCGATGGGTCCCAAGCTGACGATGCTGTTCGGCGATGCGATCGAGCATCTCGGCGCCTCGCCGGTGGACCCACACGAGATCCTCGGGCTCGCCGTTCACCACGCGTTGCGCGCGCGTTTATCGGTGGAGCGCGCCCGCATGCACCACGCCGTCTACTACGTCGGCGAGCTGCGCAACGAAACGCTCTCGCTCGCTGCCGTCCGGCGCGAGCTGCCACCGAGGTACGGCCGCGGATTCGACGATCTCCCCGCCGAGCTGCTCGCGCGCGCAACCACCACGTTCGTGCGCTCGGCAGAGCGGGATGAGATCCTGCGCGCGCTCTTCGCAGGTATCGAGATCCTGATCGACGAAGCGCGGGGGCTCGACGACGCAGCCGAGCTCGAGCGGCGCCTGCGCGCGCTGATGAGCCACACCCTCGCATAGAAGAGCCACGGGGAACGGCCGACGGAGGAACTCGGCCTCTCGGTCGCGAACCCTTCCGGAGCCCTCGTCGAAGGAGTTCTGGATGCGTCGCGCGCTTCTCGCCTTTTGCCTCGTCATCGTTTCGCTCAGCCCGCTCCGCCCGAGCGCCGCGTCGGGCGACACCTACCTCGTCGGCGCCGCGACGAGGAACATCGACCCGACCGGTGTCATCAACCTCGGCGGGTTCGGGCTCGGCGATGGGACGGTCATCCCGGATGCGGTCGCCGGCCGCGGGAACCGAGGCTCGCACGTCGCAGGCGGCGACAGCATCGCCGCGCGGGCGATCGTGTTCGACGACGGCACGACCGCGGTCGCCCTCGTCAGCGTCGAGACCCAAGGGATGTTCGCAGCGTACGAGCGAAGCGGGAAATGGGGCTTGCACGACATCGAAGCGCGCGTGGCGCACGATATCCCGCGTCTCCCGATATCGAACGTCGTCATCTCGAACGATCACACCCACTCAGGCCCCGATGCGATCGGCGCATGGGGCTTCCTTCCGGACTCGTACATGGACTACATCGCAGACCAGACGGCGGGCGCGATCGAAGATGCGTACGCCGCGCGCACGCAAGCGACCCTGGTCGCCGGCGCGAGCAGCGCGCCGGACATCGTCTACAATCAGAACTGCACCGAAGCGCTGAATCAAAGCGGGAACACCGGCGCTCCGAACGATGTGTGCAACCCCGGGCTCAACATCAAGGATTCGCTCGTCCGCGTGATCCAAGCTCGCGACGCGAGCGGTGCCGTGACTGCCACCTTGATGAGCTACGGCGCGCACTCGACCCTCGGCGGCGGGAACGGCGTGGCCGGCGACTGGCCGCAATACATCTCCGACGCGCTCACGGCGAGGTACCACTCGGTCGGTATCGGCATGGAAGGCACGAACGGAGGTGTGCAGCCGTGCCGTCCACGATGCGGCTTCACCGACCCGAACCAGCCCGGGTACGCCATCGGTGATCGCAAGAGCGCATACACGACGATGTTGATGGCGCACATCGACGACGCGCTCGCGCACGCGGTTCCGGTGACGGGCCCGGTGTCTGCCTCGAAGGCCTTCATCCGGCACGAAGTCGAGAATCCATTCCTCACGGCGCTCTTGCTCGACGGTGGAGCAGTCGGTGCGCCAATCCAGCGCTCGACGAAGTCCCCCTGGTTGACCGGCAACGTCGTGCAGACGGTCGTGTCTGCGATCAGGATCGGGAGCGTGCTCGTGAGCGGCTCGCCGGGTGAGACGTACCCGAACATCGCCGCGGACGTTGCCGCCGCATCGGGTGTGGACCCGTCGTTGCATTGGACGTTGAGCCTCACCGACGACCAGCTCGGGTATCTGATCGCGCACACGGAGTCGTACCCACCGGTTCTCGCCGAGGTGTACGTGAACGACAACTCGATCTTCAACGTCTCGCCGACGATCGGAGATCACGTCATGTGCACGCAGGTCCGGCTGGCTGCGTAGATCGGTTTCGACGCGCACGCGCTCCCGACACTCGGAACCGCGCGCTGCCCGTTGTGGGATGCGGTAGATCTCGGCTCGGCGTTGCTGCCGTAGACGCCTGTCGTAGCATCGTCGCGTGAGCACCTTCATCACGCGGCTCGATCCGCCCGGAGCCGGCGTTCGCGTCGCCGTGAAGGACATCATCGACGTCGCGGGCGTGCAGACGACGGCGGGATCGCGCGCGCTCGCGGACCGTCCGCCCGCCGAACGCGACGCGGCGTGTCTCGCGGGGCTGCGCGCGGCCGGCGCGCGCATCGTGGGCAAGGCGAACCTCCACGAGCTCGCGATGCTGCCGTTCGGGATCAACCCGTGGTTCGGCACGCCGCGCAACCCGCTCGATCCTGCGCTGATCCCGGGCGGCTCGTCGTCGGGTTCGGCCGTCGCCGTCGCGAGCGATGAGGCCGATATCGCGCTGGGCACCGACACCGGCGGATCGGTGCGCATCCCCGCAGCCTGTTGCGGCGTCGCCGGATTGAAGACGACGCACGGCCGCGTCTCGCTCGACGGTGTGTGGCCGCTCGCGCCGAGCCTCGATACCGTCGGTCCGCTCGCGCGCGACGTCGCCGGGCTCGTGACCGGGATGCAGCTGCTCGAACCCGGCTTCACGCCGGCGGCACCTGCACGAACCGTCGGGCGCGCGCGCGCCGGCGGCGACCTGGTGATCGAGCGCGCGATCGACGCCGCGCTCGCGACGGCAGAGCTCGACGTCGTCCCGGTCGACCTCGACGGATGGGATGCCGCCGTGGGTGCCTTCATCGCGATCGAGCTGGCCGAGACGTGGGAGTCCGACGCCGCGCTCCTCGGCGGAGCGATCGGCGACGACTCGAGACAGATCCTCGAGATAGCGAGAGCGTCACTCGGCTACCTCGATGAAGCGCGCGCGCAGCAACAGCGCTGGCGCGCCTCACTCGCGAAGATCTTCGAACACGTCGAGCTACTCGCGCTCCCGACGATCTCGATCTTCCCGCCGCGCATCGAAGACGTCCCCGCGGGCGGCCTCGCCCTGGCCGCCGACCTCGCGCGGAACTGCCTCGTGTTCAACGCGGCCGGTGTCCCTGCGGTCGCCGTTCCGGTCCCCTCCGAAGGGCCGTTTCCGGCGAGCCTCCAGCTCGTGGGACCGCATCGCAGCGAGGAGATCCTGCTCCCCACCGCTGCGCGTATCGAGGACGCGATGGGCTGAAAGTGATGGTTGCGCCGGGCCCGGCCTCCGTCCATCATCAGCCGACGACAGGAGGACCCCCATGCCCATGTACATGGACCGGCACAACCCACAGCCGGACAACCCGATCACGCCGCAGGATCTTGCCGAAGCCCACATGCGCGACCTCGAGATCCAGGCGAAATACGGCGTCCGCTATATCTCCTACTGGTTCGATCCCGACGATCAGCACGTCTTCTGTCTCGCGGACGCGCCGAACAAAGAGGCGTGCGAGCGCGTGCATCGGGAGAGCCACGGCCTCGTCGCGAGCCAGCTGATCGAGGTGAACCCATCACGACTCAAGGACTTCTTCGGTGAGATCGCCGAGCCGGAGCCGGGCTCCCCGCACACTTCCAACCCCCTGCGAACGATCTTGTTCACCGAC
>JBHELL010000299.1:0-3697 GCA_046263075.1 Actinomycetota bacterium
CCGGTCAACGCCTCGTATTCGTGCGATGACGCAACGTCGAGGATCGACACGTGCAGCGGAACCGTCGCCGATGGTGCTGCGATCGATACCGGTTCCGTCGGTTCGAAGAGCTTCGCGGTCGCAGCGGCCGACATGGCGGGCAATCTCGCGAGCGCGAGTGCGTCGTATTCCGTGTTGTACGCAGGCGTCGGTACCAAGTGCGGCGGTGTCGACGGTCACATCATCTTGCAACCGATCGCCGTGGATGGCTCGTCGAGCTTCCAACACAACAGCACCGTTCCGGCGAAGTTCCGCGTGTGCGATTTCTTCGGCACGCCGGTCACGACGCCGCGAGGGGTGTCGAGCTGGGGCATCGTGTCACCGTCGCCGCAGTCCGTGACGTCGACATCCGCGCACGAGACTTGGCGCGCGGGCGACTCGCAGTGGATCTTCAACATCTCGACCAAGCCACTGAACGCCGGGCAGCGGTACGGTTTCGAGATCGGGTTCGACGACGGCTCGACGATCGACTTCGCTTTCACGGTCCGGTAGCGCGGGGGCGCTGATCGCGCCGCTTCCCGCTCTGCCGGTACTGGACTTCACGTCGCTCTCTCTCTAGCGTCGCGCTCCTTCCCACCGTTGGTCGGAAGGAGCGTCTCGTGAAACGTGCCGTCGCATCGATCGTCTTGCCGGTCCTCTTCATCGCCTCCCCTGCGCGCGCGGTTCCCGCGGTGCACGACGTGATCGTGCGCCTCGATGGCGCCGCGTCGACAGACGTCGTCGAGCGGCTCGCGCGCGCGGCCGGCGGATTCAGGATCGGCGCGCGCTGGCACATCATCAACGCGTTCGCGGCGTCCATGACCGACGAGCAGCGCGCGCTGCTGACGTCGTTGCCGCACGTCGTGCGCGTCGAGCCGGATCTCATCGTGCACGCGACGGCATCCAACGCGCGCTCGTCCTTCGGCGTGACCAAAGCCGTCACCGATTTCGGCGTCACGGGCGACCGAGACGGCGCCGCGCGCACGTGGACGCGCACCGACGTCGTCGCCTGCGTGGTCGACACAGGGATCGATACCACCCACGTGGACCTCGACGGCGGACAGGTGATCGCGTGGCGTGATTTCGTCAACGCGCGCACCACGCCGTACGACGACAACGGCCACGGGACGCATGTGTCGTCCATCCTGGCGGGACAAGGCGATGGGAGCGCGTCGTACAAGGGCGTCGCGCCGGGGACGGCGCTCATCGGAGCGAAGGTGCTCGACTCCTCCGGGAGCGGCGCGTCCTCACGGATCATCAGCGGCGTTCAGTTCTGCGTCGACCAGCACGTTCGCGTGATCAATCTCAGTCTGGGATCGTCCGTGTCGTCCGACGGAACGGACGCACTGTCGGCGGCGGTGAACTCCGCAGCTTCCGCGGGAACCGTTCCGGTCGTCGCAGCAGGCAACTCCGGCCCCGCCGAGCGCACGATCGGCACGCCGGCCGCCGCCGCGAGCGCGCTCACCGTATGCAGCATGGCCGACACCGGCGTGAACGGGTTCTTCGTCTCGACGTTCTCGAGCCGCGGGCCGACCGCGGACGGCCGCGTGAAGCCCGACATCTGCGGGCCGGGCGAGTCGATCCGCGCAGCGAAAGCGAACTCGGGGAACGGGTACGTGACCCTGTCCGGAACGAGCATGGCGACACCGTTCGTTGCCGGCGTCGTGGCGTTGATGCTCGACGCGAACCCCGCCATGACGCCTTCATCCGTGAAGAGTGCGGTCATGCAGACGGCGCAAGATTGGCGGACGGCAGGTGCAGACAGCGACACGGGCGCAGGCCGCTTGCAAGCCTACGAGGCGATCAAGAAGGCAGGCTCGTACACGGGGACGGGACCGAGCGTCCCCGGGCACTGGATGCAATCGCAGTCGCTTGCCACCTCGAGCGAAGATCGGTGGAAGCTCGTCGTCACGAGCGCGACCGCGCCCATCGCATTGACGTTGATCATCCCGAGCGCGAGCGCCTCGAAGGACTTCGACCTCTACCTCGCGTACGACTCCGGCAGCGGGCTCATCTACGAAGGGTCGAGCGAGACCGCAGCGCGCCAGGAAACGGTCGGGTTCAACCCGTCGGCGACCGGAACCTATTACGCGATCGTGCGCTCATACGCAGGCTCGGGCTCGTACTACCTCGACCTTTCCTACAAGGGCAACGCACCCGCCCTCGGGAGCAACGGATGATCGATCACTGCGGCTTGTTGGTGTTGTCGTACGACACGGCTTGGCTCACGCCGCTCACGACGAGCCCGCGGACGCTCCAGCGCACCGACTTCGTGAGCTGCAGCGCGCGCACGCCGAACTGGCGGTCGGAAACTCGATCGCCTTCGATCGACACCGTTGCCCTATCCAAGATGTCGAGCAAGATGCCGTCACCGTTCGTCAAGGCGCCGTCGATCTGCGCGATGCCCGTCAGCGGCACAGGGCCGTCGACGACATTCGATCGGATCTTGAGGATGAGATCGCGGGCCTGCGTGACCTCGATGCCCTCCACGACGCGGAGGGGATGCTGCGGGTCGCGGATGAGAGAGACGGAGTTGCCGGCGATGTCGACGAGCCCTTGACGTGTCCCGGCGTGATGCTCGTCTGCCGCGTTGAACACGTCGATCAGGATCCCCGCGCCGTAGAGCCTGTTCGAAAAGATGTGGACGCGCGTGTGATGGACGTGAGGCGCGTTGAGGTAGGGGTTCGTCTCGGAGTTGGCCGTGCGGTCGTTCGCTGCGTGATCGGTATCGAGGTATGCAAGTGCGTACGGCGCGGAAGTGTAGATGGTGTTCCCCTGGATGAAGACCTCGTGGTAGCGATCGAAGTGCATCGCGGCCGTTTCGCGGCTCGGCATGTCGTGCATGTGGCTCGGCATGCCGTAGCCCGACGAATGATGATGGCCGTGGAGACGGGCGTCGACGAACCCGTAGATCGTGTTGTTGACGAAACGTGCGCCGTTGAAGCCGTCGAAGTTGACGCCCCGGGTGCCGGGGTACGTCGTGCCCAGCGCATTCGTCTGCGCGGTCCCAACCGTGTTGTAGCTGAACGTTCCGTCGAAATGACGGAGCTGTCCGACGCTCGCGAACGTGTTGCGCGTGATCGTGCCGGCCGTGTTGTCGCCCCAGCGCGCGATGTTCTCGTTGACACGGAGGTCGCCGACATCGTTCCCTTGAACGAGCAGGTTGTGACCGATCCAGTTGAGGGTCAGCGCGCCCGTGATCGTGTTGTTGACGATCCTGATGGCCTTGTCGGTGTCTCGGATGTTGATGTTGTTGACGGTCCATCCCGAGATCACGTACGGGTCCATCATCGTGCCGCGGCCCGAGCGGATGCCGTGCGCTCGATCGAACTGGCCGTCCCAGTTGATCGTGATGTCTTGGCGCGTGGGGCGTGTCGGGTCAGCCGCGCGCGCGAACGCCGGGGTGAGCAGCGCGAGCATCGCCGAAAGCGACGCGATATGAGCGCGTTTCATGGTTCCTCCATGTCTGGACGTTGATCGAGATCGTCGGGAGCTGCGAGAGGGTTGAGCGCGCGGCTGCGGTCAATGCGACCGTCGCAGCGAGGATGCGCGCGTCTCCACCTGCGAAGAGAGTCGCGATGGCGAGAACGGCGGTCGCGCGCGCCAGGCGAGTCGCGAGCTCGGGATGAAGCGCCACCAGAACGATCGCGCACTCGAGCGCGGTGGCGATCGCGTCCGG